>VBOW01000068.1 GCA_005893275.1 Candidatus Eisenbacteria bacterium
CCGCGTCCTTTTCTTTCGGGACGCCCGCCTGGAGCATCTCTCGGCGGATAACCTGTGGCGTATTTTCACCGAGCCCTTCTACGCCAGCTTTCACCCACTCACGACCCTGACCATGGCGTTCGACCGCTTGGTTTGGGGAACGTGGGTACCCGGCTTCCACGTGACGCAGCTCGCCTTTTACGCCGGGGGAATTCTGGGCCTCTACTTCCTCTTCCTCCGAGTTCTCGGGCGCCGAGCGGAGGCCTTTGTTGCGGCGGCGATCTACGCGACGCATACGATCCATGTGGAGTCTGTCGCCTGGCTGGCCTCGCGCAAGGATGTGGTCTGCCTCTTCTTCTATGCTTTCGCACTGCTCGCTTACGGCCAATACGCCGGTTCCACCAACGGCCGGTGGCGCCCGTACGCCCTCTGCCTGCTCCTCACGGTCGCCGCTCTGCTGTCGAAGGGCTACGCCTTGATCCTGCCCGTTGTGTTCTTCGCCTATGACCTCTGCTTCTCGCCGCGGATCACGCTCCGGCACATCCTCGATAAGGCGCCCTTCGTCGCTCTGGCGGCGGTGGCGACCTTCCTAACGATTCAAGCCCAGGAAAGCAGCAGCGCATTGGTCCAAGCCTCGCTCACGGTGGGAGAGCGCGTGATGCGGTTGGCGGAGGTCTTGGCTCGCTACGGCGCCCACACGCTTTTCCCCATTCGGCTCTCGGCATTCTATCCGACAGGTCTCGAACCGGCGGTCGTTCCGATCGCGTTGCTCGGAGCCCTCCTCGCGCTTGTTCTCGCCGCCGCCTTCGTCGTGTTGCGCCGCAGGGTCCCCGTCGCAGCGTTCGGGATTGCCCTTTTCGTGCTACCCCTGGCGACGGTCTTGAATGGGGTTTTCACCTTGAGCGCCTGGATGGCGGACCGGTGGCTCTTCTTCCCGACCATTGGATCTTCCCTCACGATCGTCGCGCTCGCGGCGTCGCTCTACCGGAAACGAGAGAGGGTCAAGGGAGTTATCGCCTCGCGAGCCACCGGCAGAAGACTTGCGGTCATGGGAGCTTTGCTCATCGCACTCTATTCCACCTTGACCATCGCGCGCATCGGCGTGTGGACGAGCGGTATCAAACTGTGGAGTGACACGGTGCGCAAGCAGCTCCATCTCGGGGGGTCGGGGCCTCTTACGGCGAGCGAGCTCAGCCGCGCGAGGACCCGGCGATTGGTCGATCGTGGCCCGGTCGTCAGCCTCTCGCGAGCCTATGAAGCCGAGGGCAATACTGTGGAGGCGGGCCGGATTAGCAGCTTGCTGAGCCGCAAGGAAGAAGCCGGCGAGGAGCACGGCGAGATGAGGCTCGCGCGGGAAGATTTCGCCGCGCGGCGGTACGACGAGGTGCTGCGCCGTCTCAAGCCCGTTGCGGAGGGCAGGTCATGGCTTGCGCCTCTGGCGATGTTTCGAATAGGCGTGGCGGAGGAATGGATGGGAAACGCGGAAGCCTCACGCAAGACCTATCAGCGGGCGATCGAGATGTACCGCGATCGCAGCCAGCCTGCCACCGACGCTTTTCTGGAGGTTGGCACCGAGGAGTTCGTCAGGCGCAACTTCCCCAAGGCGGCCGAGTGGTTCCGCCTCGCCTATCGGGAGTCACCGCATGAGGCGACCGCCCCGTTTTTTCTAGGATTATGCATGGAGGAGATGGGAAATCCCTCGGAGGCGTTGCCCCTGTATCAGAAGATCGCCGCGGGGGACATGGTCATTGCGCCCGACAGCCAGTTCACGATCCTCGACGTGTATCTACAGATGGGTCTCGTCGCGCAGAAACTCGGTCGTCTGAAGGAAGCGATTGATTATTTCCAGGAGGTTCTCCGGCGCGCGCCGAACCACCCGCAACGGCAGGGCATCTTGGCCCAGATCGCTGCCCTCCGCGCGGCCTCCGCCCGGTAACTCGTGCTCACCGGGGGAGCACACTCGGCATCACCCACCCAACTCCCGTAAATACGCGGCCTCCACCTTCGCCCCCAGCCGCGCGGCCTCCCGGGCATCGCTCAGGGCCCTGGCTGAATCGTGCAGGGCCCACCACGCCTGGCTCCGGCGGAGGTAATAGTTCCCGACCCGCTGCGCGTCGCCGGCAGGCGCGAGACGAATCGCCTCGTCGTAGGCGGCGATCGCCTCTCGCGGGCGATTCAGCTGCTGCAGGGCTAAACCGATCGAGCCGTGGTGCAGGTAGTTGCCCGGGTGTTTCGGGTCCAGCTCGATGGCGCGGCGGCGGTCGGCGATCGACTTCTCGTACTCCTTCATCTTGAAGTAAACGAAGGCACGATTGCCGTACGCGTCGCGGAAGGTCGGGTTCAGCGCGATCGCGCGTGAGAAGTCCTCGACCGCCCCGGCGAGATCGCCCCGCCGCGTCTTGATGCCGCCCCGGTTGCTCAAGGCCTCAGGGTAATTCGGCTTGAGCTCGATCGCGCGCTCGAAACAGACGTACGCGGAATCGTTGCGATTCAGCTCCGCCAGCACGTCTCCTTTGTTGACCCACACGCGCGCGACCTTGGAGTTGAGCGCCAGCGCCTGATCGAAATCCGCGAGCGCCTCCTCGGGCCGATGGATCGCGAGGTAATAGTACCCGCGGTTGTTGTACGCATCGACGATCCGGCCCGGGTAGTTCCGGATCGTGTCGTTCCAGAGCGTCCCTGCGTTCTGCCACACGTCGCATCGGCGCCAGGTCTGGACCAGCGATACCGGGACCAGGAGAAGCATCACCCCGGCCACGAGAGGCTTCACGGGCACACCGGCCGGGCTGGGCCCGGGCTTCTCGTCCAGCCACCACGCCAAGCCGAAGAAGAGCCCGATGTAGGGCAGGTAGGTGTAGCGGTCGGCCATGACCGCTTGTCCTACGCTGAAGAATTGGAGCACGAGGGCGATGTTGAGGAAGAAAAACGCGAGACCGAACAGGACGACTCGGTTTCGGCGGCATAGGTACACGACGGCCGGGAGGAGACTCGCAAGCCCAACGAACGCGACGTAGAACTCCCGGCCGATCGGCGCCCCCTCAACCGTGGGATAGGGGTAAATCGCGGAAAGCCCCAGCGGCGCGAAGAGCTTCACGACATACATCACGGTGCCGTAGGAGGCAAACAGGACCTTCTGAAAGACGGTCCACTGGTGGGGCGCTGCGACAGCCCCGGCCGATTGCTGCGCGGTCACCGTGAGGACACCGGCGGCGACCGAGACGACAAGAAAGGGGATCTTCTCCAGCATGACCCGCGGCTTCCACGGCCGGCGGCGAAAGAAATCGATGGCCAGGAGGGTCAGCGGAAACACGACCGCCGCGGGCTTGGAAGCCACCGACAAGACGAAGGCGAGCCACGTCGCGATGAGCCACGCGCCCCGCCGCGCTTCAAGATACCTCAGATACGCGATGAGCCCGAGCAGGTAGAACAAGGCGTAGAGGACGTCCTTGCGCTCCGCGATCCAGGCCACCGACTCCACGTGCATGGGATGGATACCGAAGAAAAGCGCGGCTGCGATGGTCGTCCAGAGTCTCCCGCCGGATAGCCTTCGGATGAAGAAAAACACCAAGGCGGTGTTCGCCACATGAAGCAGCAGATTGAGCCAGTGATACGGAGCCGGGCGCGGCCCGGACCAATGGTAGTTCAGCGCGAGCGACGCCATGGTCAGCGGATGGTAGTTGCCCCCAAAGGGGGCGGTCAGCAGCGCCTTGAAATCAGGATGGGTCACGAGGGGATTCTCGGTGACGTAGTAGTTGTCGTCCCAGTTGGTGAAGTCGTTATCGAGGCTTGGCAGGTAGACCACGAACGTGAGGACGAGAATGGCGCCCAGCCAAAGCAGCCACCTCCCGAGGCCGGACGATCGCTTGTGCTTCTCCTGTTTCTGCGGGGACTTGGCCCGATTTTTCGCCATGCGTACCTGGACGTCGTGTTAGGAGGTAGAAGACCGCCAGTCTAGTCCAAGATAGCCGCTGGCGGATAGGGAGGTGATGCACTAGATTACTGGACAACCCCTATCGGAGGCCCGATGTCCGCAACCCCCCGGCGACGATGGTCTTTCTTCCTCATCTCCGCACTGGGTCTTCTCGTCGGCCTGTGGGGCATGAAGGGGCTCTCGCAACTTTCCACCCTTCCCCTCGGTTTCGCCCCGGAAGGGGTCCGGTATCCGGCGCGGGTCGGTCGCGCGGTCGTCGCTTCGCCGGCCGAGCTTCGCTTCATTGCCGAATCGCGACCCATCGGATCGATCATCGAAATCATCTCGGACGCGGGCGTCGCCAGGGTTCGCCTCGAGCCCAAGCTCACGAAGCTCCATTACGGCATCGTTTTCTTCGAAGGGCTCCTATTCTTGGCCGTCAACTTCCTTGTCTTCTGTCCCCGCGTCGATCGCGGACCCGTGCGCGACCTCTACTGGTGCACGCTCCTCTACGGCATCGCGATCATGGTCGGGGGTCTCTATTTTCCGCGAACGTTGGCGTGGACCGAATCGATTCTGCCTCTCGTCTGGATCGCGTGTCTCACGCTGTTGCCCGCCTTTTTCTTTCGCATGGCGCTGACCTTCCCGAGGCGGCGAAAAGTTCTCGACCGGCACCCTGGGGTGATGCGCGGCCTCTGGGTCACCGCCGCGATCCTCTTTGCGTGGCAGGCGGTCGCATTGCTCTGGTACTTCGCGGACCCGAGGCCGGCGCTGTGGCAGGGGGCCGCGCTTCCACGTTTCTGGGCCCAAGTGTTCCTCGTCTCGATCGTGGGTCTCGGTTGTCTGGCCCTGTACCGCGCCGGCCGGAAGCTCGAGCTTTCCAGGGAGCGGGAGCAAACCAAGTGGCTGCTGTGGGGATTTGCGATCGGCGTCGCTCCCTACGTTTTCCTCCGAACCCTTCCAAGGCTGGCCGGGTTCGAGTCCTCCCTGCCTCCCGAGCTGGACCGTCTCTTCGGGCTGGCGATCCCCATCGCGCTCACCTTCGCCGTCGTGCGCTACCGGTTTCTCGACATCGACATCATCATCCGCCGAAGCCTGATCTATGGGACCTTGGCCGCGGTTCTGGCCGGCGCCTACCTCCTCGTCGGCGTGCTTGCCGGCCAGAGCCTCATGGTCCACTTTCCACGCTACGCCGCGCTCATCCAGATCCTCTCCGTCGCGATCCCGGTCATCCTCTACACGCCGGCCCGACGTTGGATCAGCACGTGGGTCGACCGCATCTTCTTCAAGATCCAATACAACTATTCCGAGGCGCTCGTGGCGTTTCAGCAGCTCGTGCGCAGCGCCTCCAGCCAGGAGGAGATCGCCGACCTGACGCAACGCTTCGTCACGGATGAGCTCCGGCTTCAAAGGGCGGTCGTCCTCGCGCGAAAGGGAGCGGCGCTTCAGGTCGCGGGGGAGCTCGACGAATCCGCCGAGGAGGTGCTCGCGACCGAGGAGACTCTCGCGGCGGAGCCATCCGCGAATTCCCGGCGCATGCTCGCGTCTCCGAACAGCACGAGCCGCCCGGATCTCGAGGATCTGGACTTTCCCAAGCCTCTGGCGCGCGAGGGCCTCCGGCTCGCCTTGCCCCTTTCCCAGAATGGGAAGCGTCTCGGGATGATCCTGGTGGGGGAGAAGGAGTCGGAGCGGCGATTCATCGAGGAAGATCTGAAGCTCCTTCACGCCGTCCGCGCCGAGACCGCCGCCGCCCTGGAGCGGGTGGCGCTCGTTCAGGTCGCCGCCGAAGAGGCTCTCCAGCGCGAGAGGGTCCAGGAGCTGGAACGGCTGAAGGGCGATTTCTTCTCGCGCGTGGCGCACGATCTCCGCACCCCGCTCACATCGATCCGTTGGACGGTGCAGAACCTGCTCGAAGGAGTCCGCGGGACTCCGGGTTCGGATCCGCTGCCGCAGCTGCAGGCGGTGGACGCCGCGGCCAATCAGCTCGGCAGGCTCGTGAACAACCTCCTCGACTTGAGCCGGCTGGAGCATCCGGGCACGCGCACGGAGCTCGGGCCGGTGGATCTCCTCCCTCTGGTCGAGGAAGCGATCGGCGCCATCCGGCCGATCGCCAAGGCGCGAAACGTCCGCTTCGAGCTGGGCATCGACCCGAAGCTCAAGCCGGTATGCGGCGATCGGGGCAAGCTTGTCGAAATCGTGGCCAACCTTCTCGAGAACGCGACGCGATACTCACCGGATGGCCAGCCGGTCGAGATCGCGCTGGACTGCGGCGCCGAGGGACAGATCCTGACCGTGCGCGACCACGGTCCGGGGATCTCGCCGCAGGAATCGGAGCGGATCTTTGAACGCTTCGAGCAGGGCCGGCCGAGCCCGTATTCCCGGGACCGGGGCTTCGGTCTCGGCCTCTACGTCGCGAAGTCCTATCTGGAATTGATGCACGGGACCATACGGGCGGGAAACCATCCCGGCGGGGGAGCGAGGTTCGTCTGCGTGCTGGCGGAATGGAAGGGGCCGTGAGCGACGGGTGATGAAGGCCAAGGTCCTGGTCAAGCCGTTGACCCCGCGACGCTGGGACGACCTCAAGCGGCTATTCCAAGCGAACAGCGTTTGCCGTGGCTGCTGGTGCATGTACTGGCGGCGGCGGGGGCGTGGCTCACCGTGAAGCTCCTCCGCGCGGCGTCGGCCTACGCCCGCACGCGGGGCGCCAGGATCCTCGAGGGCTATCCGAGCGACACGCGCGGAAAACGGACCGCCGATCCGTGGGTGTACACGGGTCTTCTTCCGGCGTTCGAGAAGGCGGGATTTCGGGAGGTCGCTCGACGCTCGAAGAGCCGGCCCATCGTGCGCCGGCGGCTCTCCCGGCGTTCACCGGGGCGAATGGAGTAGGCGATGCCGAGAAGAAAAGACAGATCCGGCCAGCACAGCGCGAATCCCCATGCTCCGATCGACCGCGAGAGGACCGCGCCCCTGCGGCCTCCGCGGGCGCCCATCGGGCTGCCCCTCCTTCCGAGCGGGCGGATCGCGTTGCCGGAGGGGAACCCCTGCGAGGGCTGCGACCATTGCTGCCGCTACGTGTCGCTTCAGATCGACCGGCCCCGAAGCCGACGCGATTTCGAAAACATCCGGTGGTATCTGCTCCACAAGAACGTTTCCGTGATGATCGACTGGGAGGGGGACTGGCTGATCCAGTTCGACACTCCGTGCGAGTGGCTCGTGGAGGGAAGATGCACGCACTACGAGCTGCGGCCGGAGATCTGCCGCGACTACGATCCCGCCGAATGCGAGCGTTACGCCGGACCCGGCGAGAAGGTCCTCCTGCGCACGCCGGACGACCTCGAGCGTTACCTGAACGGCCGGCGGAGGAAGAGCAAGTCGGGATGATGCGGTTCACCGCCGCCATCCTCGTTGCGCTCCTTCTGGGCGCCGCCCCTGCGTCGGCGCAGGCGCCCGGGGACCGCGAGGGGCTCCGGAGCGGCCCGCGCGTGAAGCGCGACCACGAGATTCGTTGGCGGGAATGGGGCCCCGCCGCCTTCCAGGAGGCCAGGCGGGAGAAGCGCCTCGTGCTCCTCGACCTCACGGCGGTCTGGTGCCATTGGTGCCACGTGATGGACGAAACCTCCTACTCCGACCCCGAAGTGATCCAGACCCTGAACGCCGAGTTCATCCCGATCCGGGTCGACGCCGACCGGCGTCCCGACGTGAGAGATCGCTACATCGCGGGGGGCTGGCCCACGACCTCGATTCTGAGCCCCGAGGGCCACGTCCTGGTCGCGCGAACCTACGTTCCCCCCGGCCAGCTCAAGCAAATGCTCGGCGAGATCCGCGATCTCTACCGCAAGAACAAGACCGATCTGGATCGGAAGATCGCCGAGATGGAGAAGAGCGTTCGGGCCACTTGGCGGAGCGAGCCGATCGATTCGGCGTCCCTCGTCCGGGCGGAGGATCTGGTCGACCGGACGATCGACGCGCTCAAGGATTCGGAGGACAAAGAGCACGGCGGGTTCGGCGGGGAGCCGCGTTTCCACAACCCCGACGCCGTCTCGCTTCTTCTGCGTGTGTCCGCGGCCCGCAAGGACTCGGTGCTCCGTGCGATGGCCGTGCACGCCGTCGACGGGCTTCTCCTGCTTCAGGACTCCGTCTGGGGCGGCTTCTACCGCTACGCGACCAAGTCGGACTGGTCCCATCCCCACTTCGAGAAGATGCTCGACGGCAACGCGCGGGCGATCGAATCGTGTCTCGAGATCCATCGCGCGACCGGGGACAGGAAATACCTCGACGCGGCTCGCAAGGCCGTGCGCTATGTGGACCGCTGGCTCTGGGATGAGCGCGGCGGTGGTTACTGGGGGAGCCAGGACGCGGACGTCGGGAGCCGCGAGCCCTCGAAGGCGTTCACGGCGGGCGAGGACTATTACAACCTGGGCGAAGCCTATCGCCGGAAGCTCGGGGCGCCCGCCGTGGATTCGACCTACTACACCGATGCCAACGCGCGGATGGCCTCGGCGATGCTCCAGGGTGTGCTCTCGGGGTCATGGGACGAAGCCATGGCGGTGCGGTCGCTCCGGGCGCTCGATCGGCTATGGGCCGAGCAGCGCGCGTCGGACGGGTCGCTCTACCACGCGATGGCGGGGGGGCGGGGAATCGCGCCGGGGCTCGCGGAGGATCAAGTGCTCGCGGCTCTGGCGTTCCTCGATGCGTACGAGGTGACGGGGGCGCCGCGCTATCTCGCCCGGGCGCGCACCCTCGCCGAGTGGACCGCCGCCCATCTGGAAGATCGCGTCGGGGGCGGGTTCCGCTACGCTTCGCTGGACACATCGGCCGTGGGGCGACTGCTCGCGGGCGACAAGGCGGGGGACGCGACCGTGGAAGCCGCCACGCTTTTCTTGCGGTTCTACTGGCTCGAGGAACGGGCGGAGGATCTCGCGACGGCCGAGCGTGCGTTCGCCTACCTGCGATCGGGCGGAGCGGTGGTCATCGATCCTGCCCGCGCCCGGCTCGCTCTGCGCATGACGGCGACCCCGGTCCGGATCGCGGTCGTGGGCGGCTCGAGCGCCGCCGCGGCGCTCCGGCGAGCCAGCTTTCGTGTCGTGGCCCCCGACCGGGTGCTGAGGTTCTATCCAAGGGGAGGCCGCGCGGCGCGCTGGGGGGACATTCAATTTCCGGCGAGTCCTGCCACCGCTCTCTACGTGTGCGGCGATCACGCGTGCGCGCCGCCGATCACCGAACCGGGCCGCGTCGTGTCTCAGGTCAGCGCGTTTCTCAGGGCCGGGGCTGAATCTCGCGCACCAGGTCCATCGGATCCTTGATCCGAAGCGGAGAGGTTGCCAGGAACGACTGGGCGTGGCGCACGCCGATCGGCCAGCCGTGGGTCTGGGACAGGGTTCCAATATATTCGGAAACCTCGGGGACGGCCGTGGTCGGCTTGGGCTTGTCGGGATTGTGGAACTGCGTCTTGTGGCACGCGAGCGCCGCCATCCACGTATCGAAATATCGGCTCACATCGACCGTGAACGTCGGGCGCATGCCCGGCGGGATGAAGTAATAGTAGACCGCCTTGGCCTGATGCGGATCCCCCTCCACCGGCGCCTTCGCAAGATGCGCGAGGTTGAACGCCTGCGCGACGAGAATCCCCGTCTTGAAATGGTCATTGTGTCCGAGGCCGCGCCCGATCGGCAGATCGTAGTAGGGAGCGAAGAGGATCTCGGGTCGGTATTTCCGTATCGTGGCGGCCACCTTGCAGCGATTCTCGAACGTGTCCTCGATCCGGTTGTCGCCC
Source organism: Candidatus Eisenbacteria bacterium (assembly GCA_005893275.1). Lineage (NCBI taxonomy): Bacteria > Candidatus Eiseniibacteriota > Candidatus Eiseniibacteriota bacterium. The sequence continues at coordinate 9,663 of VBOW01000068.1, forward strand.
AGGTCCAGATTGGCCCGCACGTCGAGCTGGAGGATTTTCGCGGCCTCCGCGCACTCCCGATCCCGCTCTTCCGGAGTGCCCCATCCCATGTCTCCGCGGGTCATGTCCACGATTCCGGTCTTGTGGCCCAAATCCTTCATCTTGAGCAGGAGGCCCCCGGCGCCGATTTCGGCGTCGTCGGGATGGGGCCCGAAGACGAGCACGTTGAGCTTCATTCGCGGTCAGGCTCCTTGGTTTTGAAAAGCTGATCCAGCTTCGAGCGCGCCGTCGACGCGCGGTCCTTTCCGGCGCCCCCTTTGCCCGCTGGATTGAGGGAAAAATATTCGCAAAAGTTCCGCCGCTCACGGTCCGTGACCCATTCCGCCTGGGGCTCGCGGCACATGTTGTGCGCGTTCCGGTCGAAGTGCCGGCATTGCACGCAGGCGTGCAGGTCCCGTCGGCACGAAGGGCACTCCGTGTCCCGGACGATCCGCAGCTTGGGATCGAGCGATGTCCCGCAGAAAAAGCAGGCGCTCATCGGATCACCTCCATAGGTAGCTCTCCTCGCCATGATAGGGAGCCCCGGCGCCGCGCGGCCAGCGCTTTCTAATCCCTCCCTTGACTCGACCCTGGGGGCTGGTGGATCATCGGAGCGACTTGGTTCTCCCGTCCAATCGGAGGCTTTCGCGACCGATGAATACACGCGCTGGGGGTTGGGTCGCCGGAACGCTTGCCGTGTCCTTGTTCGCCGTGGGCTGCATGCAGGCGAAGAAGCCGGTGCCCGCGGGGATCGAATGGAACAAGGCTTTCGACGCGGCGCTGAGCGACGCGCAAGCCCATCACCGGCCGATCCTCCTCGACTTCTACACAGACTGGTGAATGTGGTGTAAGGCTCTGGAAGAGTCTACCTACGTCGACCCGACATTCATCCAGTTCTCCAAGCGGTTCACCTGCGCCAAGCTGAACGCCGAAGTCGATACCACGACGGCCGCGCGGTATCGCGTGCTGAGCTATCCCACCATCATGGTGCTCAACGAGAAGGGGGAGGAGCTGGACCGCGTCGTCGGCTACTACCGTGCGCCGCAGTTCGTGTCCCAGGTCGAAGACTATCTCGCCGGCCGGAATACGCTCGGCTCGATGATCGCGGAAGAGCCCGCCAAGCGGGACAGCGCGGAATTCGTCTACCGGCTGGCGGATCGATTCGCGGACCACGGCCTGTTCGACGAGTCGCGGAAACGGTTCCTCCGGTTCGTGACGCTCGACCCGAAAAACGTGTCGGGCCGCGTGGACGACGCGCTCTACCGGCTCGCCCGCATGGCGCGGAAGGAGCACGACTACGCCTCGGACCGGAAATACGCGCAGATGATCCTCGATCGTTACCCCGGCAGCGACATGATGAGGCCCGCCTTTCTGGAGTTGGGCCAGGGGTACCGGAAAGACGGTCACCTCACGAAAGCGCGCACGATCTTCCTGGACTACGCGAAGCGCTTCCCGGATGACGAGGACGCTCCGTGGGCCCGGGAGCAGGCGGACAGCCTCGCCCTGCAGATCGCCAACCGCCCCGGCGCCTGACGGCGCCCCCCGCGCCCTGGCCGCATGAAGATCGGGATCCTGGGGCTTCCCCAGGCCGGCAAGACCACCCTGTTCCAGGCGCTCACCCGCGGCCAGGCGCAAGCCTCCTCATCGCGGGGCGAAAAGGTTCACCTGGGCTCGGTGGCCGTCCCCGACCGCCGGCTCGACCATTTGGGCGAGATGTACAAGCCGAAGAAGTTCACCCCCGCCAAGGTCGATTACGTGGACGCTCCCGCGCTCGAGACGAGCGGCCGGGAGCGCGGGGCGCTTGCCGCGCTCGCACCGCTTCGGGACGTGGACGCCTACGCGCTCGTTGTGCGCGCGTTCGCGGATCCTACCGTGGCTCACGTGATGGAGACCGTGGATCCGGCGCGCGACGCCGCATGGCTCCTGGGGGAGCTTCTGCTCGAGGACCTGGCCGTCGTGGAGCGGCGGCTCGACCGGATCGACAAGGCGCTCAAGGTCGGCAAGAAGCCCGAGGATGCAAACGAGTACGAGGCGCTGAAGCTCGCGCGCGCGGCGCTCGAATCGGAGCGGCCCGTGGGCGCCGCCGGGCTGAGCGCGGCCCAGGAGCGAAGCATCCGCGGATTCCAGCTTTTCTCGATGAGACCCTGGATCTTCGTGGTGAATGCGGACGACGAGCAGATGAGAACGGGGGAAGCCTCGCTGGTCGAACCGCTCGCTAGCCGTTTTCCCGCGATCCGCGCGATCGCCCTCTCGGCCAAGACCGAGTCCGAGCTGGCCCTGCTCCCCGAGGAGGAAGCCGGGGAGTTCATGGGGGTTCTTGGAATCCATGAGCCCGGTCTCACGCGGATGATCCGGATCTGCTTCGACGCGCTCGGGCTCCTGTCCTTCTTCACGGTCGGACCCGACGAGGTCCGGGCGTGGACGATCCGAAACGGGTCCACGGCACCCCAGGCGGCGGGCGTGATCCACAGCGACCTCGAGCGCGGCTTCATCCGCGCCGAGGTGATCGCCTACGACGATCTCGCGAAGTCCCAAACCATGGCGAGAGCGCGGGAGCAGGGTCTCTTGCGCACCGAGGGGCGAGACTATAGAGTCCACGACGGCGACATCCTGAATATCCGCTTCAGCGTGTGAGAAGGAAACTCGGCCCTCCCGGCGAGCGTAGTGGGGTGAAGCCTCTGCCCATACGTTTCGCGAGGAGGGGAGCCATGAGCGTTTCCATGAGAATAGCCACGGGTCTGGGACTCGGTTTTCTCGTCGTCGCCGCAGGCGGCGGGGTTCAAGGCCGGGCGCAGGCGGCTGAAGTCCGCAGCGTCTCCGAGCGCCTCATTCCGTTCGAGGCGGGGGGATCGATCCGTATCCAGGACAAGAACGGCCGCCTCACCGTGGAGGGGTGGCCGCGCAACGAGGTCCGGATTGAGATCACGCGCAACGTCAGGGCGGAGGACAAGGCCAAGGCCGAGCGCCTCATGAAGGAGCTCAGGGCGGACGTGGAGGTCCGCAATGGGCGCATCGATATCGTGAGCCACTTCCCCAAGCGCCGTGAGACGATCGGAATCTGGGACATCCTGGGGCGCAAGGTCGCGTCTCTCCAGATCAGCTATTACGTCCAGGTGCCGGCCGAGACCGATCTGATGCTCGGGACCACCAACGGCGAGGTCCGGGTCCACGGGGTGAAGGGCCGCGTGGAAGCCACGACGACGAACGGCGACATCCGGGTCGGGGACGTCCGGGGCGGGGTCACGCTCGCGACCACGAACGGAGAGATCGAGCTCACGGGCATGACCGGAGAGGCCGCGGCGCGCACCACCAACGGCAGCGTCGTCGCAGAAGTTCGCGGCGTGTCCCCGACCGGCGGAATCGACCTCATGACCACCAACGGAAACGTCGAGGCGTATTTCCCGAACGATCTCAAGGCGGCGGTGGAGGCGGTGACCACGAACGGGCGCGTGGCGATCACGTTTCCGATCACGAGCCGCGGGGTGATGACTTCCAAATCGATTCGAGGCACCATTAACGGAGGGGGCGCTACCATCTCGCTCGCCACCACCAACGGGAACGTCGAAGTACGCCGGCTGGGGGAGCGCCGGCCCTAACGAATCCATGGGAGGAACGGAGTGAGCACCGAGGTTCCGCAATCGACCATCCGGATCTCCGGCCCCATGACGCGGGGCGATTTGCTCCTGCTCCTGTGCTGGTTCGCGGATACCAACTCGGTCCCGGAAGTCCGCGGCATCAAGGGCCTCTCGCGGCTGACACGCCTCTCGCTGATCCTGGGAGATGAGCTGGGCCTCCGGCGAACGATCCAGCCTTTCTTCGAATACCATCGTACCCCCTCGGGCGGGATCGCGAGCCCCGAGGTATGGGGCGAGCTTCTCGCGCTCCGCGCGTACCAGGTGCTACAGCCCCTCCCCGCGGACGAGCCGACGCCCCCGGAGGAGATCGAGGAGCGCCGCTACTTGCTCGAGCACCACATTCCGGCTCATGAGCGCTCGCGGTATCCGATGCCCGCCTATTTCGAACGGGACGTGCTGACGAACAAGGGAACCTTTTTCGCGGCGAAGCGCGAGGACCAGACGATCCAGCGCTGGATCAAAGTCTTCAAGACGACGGCCGAGCTCAATCAACTCCCCCTTTCGGATCTGACCGCCCGCGCGCTCCCGCTCCTGGGAGCCCATGTGGCCCGTTAGGCCCGGCGGTCGTCACTTCCGGCGCGCGGCAGGTTCATGTTCCGGTTCTTGATCCGCCTCCTTCTCGCAATCTTCACTTTTCGCGTTCTGATCGGTCTCGTGCGGTTCGCGGCGAGGATCGCGTCGCGGGACCCCGCCGCCCGTGTCGGCTCGCGGCGGGGGGATGGACCGGGAGAACCGCGCGAGCGCGCGCCGCGGCCCCTCGTCGACCGCGCTTCGGCGATCGACGTTCCATTCACCGAAGAGAGCAGGGAGTCCTGACATGGCCGTCGTCCGCTATCTGGTCGATGATGTCGATCGCGCCGTGGAGTTCTATACGAAGAAGCTCGGCTTCAGCCTGGTCGAGCGGCGGGGGAAGCCGTTCGCGATGGTCGGTTTCGGCGACACCACGCTCTGGCTGAGCGGACCGGAGAGCTCCGCCGCGCGGCCGATGCCGGATGGAAGGAAGCCCGTCCCCGGGGGATGGAATCGCCTCGTGGTGGAGGTCTCGGACCTCGAGTCTCGGGTCGGGGTCATGAAGCGGGACGGCGTTACGTTTCGAAACGAGATCGTCTCGGGCCCGGGCGGGAAACAGATCCTGATCGAGGACGGGTGCGGGAACGTCGTGGAGCTTTTCCAGCCTGCGTGACCGTCCGGAGCCGGAGCGGGAGAGCCGAGTGGGCAAGAGCAGCCACATCCTGGAAGTTCACACCCGCGCGCGCACAGAGTTCGTTCCGCTGAGCGATCGCATCAGGGATGAGGCGTCCGATCTTCTCACAGGCTCGGGTGTCCTCCATCTCTACGTACCTCATACGACCGCCGGCATTTGCGTGAATGAAGGGGCGGACCCGGACGTCGTGGCCGACCTGGGGCGCGTCCTCGAACGGCTCGTCCCGTGGACCGACGGCTACCGCCACGCCGAGGGGAACGCCGCGGCCCACCTGAAGGCGGCCTTCGTCGGAACATCGGCCCTGGTGCCGGTTCGAAATTCGAAGCTAACGCTGGGGCGCTGGCAGGAAATTTTCTTCTGCGAATTCGACGGACCGCGGCACCGCACCGTCGAGCTCCAATTCCTCTCGGCATGAGAACGCCGGCTCCGCGGACACCGATCTCATGACAGAGCCCCTGGACCTCTTTCCGGAAGAGTCGCGGCGCCGCGCCAAGCGTCCCCCTCTCGCCGAGCGGATGCGTCCTCGGAGCTTCGAGGAATTCCTCGGTCAGGAGGAGCTCTTGAGGCCCGGAAGCCTTCTCAAGAGCGCGGTCGAGCGAGGAGAGCTTCCGTCGGTGATTTTCTGGGGTCCGCCGGGCTCGGGCAAGACCACGCTCGCGCGCCTCATCGCGCGGGCGAGCGGGAGCCATTTCGTCGCGTTCAGCGCGGTCACCTCGGGCGTCAAGGAAGTCCGCGAGGTGATCGAGCGCGCCCGCCTGGAGAAGAAGGCCCGCGGCGTGGCCACGCTTCTTTTTGTCGACGAGATCCACCGCTTCAATAAGGCACAGCAGGACGCGTTCTTGCCGCACGTCGAGGACGGCACGATCGTGCTCATGGGAGCCACGACGGAGAATCCTTCCTTCGAGGTCATCAATGCCCTCCTCTCGCGGATGCAGGTCATCGTGCTGCCCGCGCTCTCGGAGGGGGCGATCGTGGAGATCCTGAAGCGCGCCGCCGCCGACCCGGAACGGGGCCTGGGGGCGCATCCGCCCGAGGTCGCGGAGGAGACGCTGAAGCTGATCGCGCGGCTCTCCGGCGGCGATGCCCGGATCGCGCTCAACATACTCGAGGGCGCCGCGATGATCGCGGCGGGCGCCGGCGCGCGCGCCCTTACGGAGATGGAAGTGCGCGAGGCGGCCCAGCGGAAGATGCTCCCGTACGACCGCGCGGGGGAGGAGCATTTCAACATCATCTCGGCGCTCCACAAGAGTCTCCGCGGAAGCGATCCCGACGCCGGGCTCTACTGGCTCGCGCGGATGCTCGAGGCGGGGGAAGATCCGCTCTACGTGGCGCGAAGGCTCATGCGATTCGCCTCCGAAGACGTGGGTCTCGCCGATCCCGAGGCGCTTCGGCTCGCGGTCGCGGTCAAAGATGCCGTGCACTTTCTCGGGATGCCGGAGGGCAACACCGCCCTCGCCGAGCTTACGGTCTATCTCGCGCTCGCGCCCAAGAGCAACTCGGTCTACCTTGCCTACGAGCGTGCCTCGCGTGACGCGCTGGAGAAGCCGCCGTACCCGGTGCCGCTCTCCATCCGAAACGCCCCCACGCCGCTCATGAAAGGCCTCGGATACGGCAAGGGCTACGAGTACGCCCACGACTACGAGGACGCGATCGTCGGCCAGCGCTACCTTCCCGAAGAGCTTCAAGACGTCCGCTACTGGGAAGGCGTTCCGCGCGGCCAGGAGGCCGAGCTCGTGGAGAGGCTCAAGCGCCTGAATGCGGAGAAAGCGAGACGCCGCGGCGGGGCCGGACCCGAGGGACCGCCTCGAGGCCCCAGGCGCGGGAAGCCGTCCGGATGATCCTGGTCCGCCTCGACCGGGTCACCCACGGATTCGGCGCCCGCACCCTGTTCGAGGATCTCTCGTTCCGCGCCGGCGACGAGGCGCGCATCGGTTTGGTCGGTCGAAACGGCACCGGCAAGACGACCCTGCTCCGCATTCTGGCCGGCACGGTCCAACCGGAGCGAGGAACCCGGTCGGTCTCACCCCACGTCCGCGTCGCGATGCTCGACCAGCAGGTAGCGCCCGACGGCGAGGAAACCGCGTTCGGGTACGCGCGCGGGGCCTTCCGGGAGCTGCTCCTCCTGATGGAGCGCGAGGAGGCGGTCCGGGCGGAGCTTCTGGGGCGCGGGGACGCGCCTCCGGAAGAGCTGACGGCCCTCGCCCACGAGCTGGGACACCTCCACGATCACTTCGCGAGGATGGGCGGCCACTCGATCGAGAGCCGCGTGGAGGAGATCCTCGAGGGCCTGGGTGTCGGACGACCCCTGTGGGCGCAGCCGCTCCGGACCCTGAGCGGCGGCGAGAAGGGGCGGGTCGCGATCGCCCGGCTCATCCTCTCGGCGCCCGATCTCCTTCTCCTGGACGAGCCCACGAACCACCTCGACATGGCGGCCACCGAATGGCTCGAGAACTTCCTCGCCCGCTCGAGCGATCCCTTCGTGCTCGTCTCGCACGACCGGACCCTCCTCGATCGCGTCTGCACGTCGGTTGCCGAGATCGAGCACGGCGGGCTCGAGCAGCACGCCGGGAACTACTCCCAGTTTGCCCGCAAGAAACGTGCGCGGATGGAGCAGGAGGCCAAGCGCTACGCCCTGGACGTGAAGGAGCGCGAGCGGCAGGAAGAATTCATCCGGAGAAACATCGCGGGGCAGAAAACCAAGCAGGCGCAAAGCCGGCGGAAGCGCCTCGAGCGTGAGGGTCCTCTCGAGCGGCCGAGGGGGGAGACGGACGAGGTCGCGACGTTCGACCGGTTACGCGCCTCGCGTTCCGGCTCCCACGTCATCGCGGCCCGCGACGTCACGATGGGCTATGGATCGCGCGCGCTGTTCCGCGGTCTTTCGCTCGACCTGATGCGTGGAGACAGGCTCGGCATCGTCGGCGGAAACGGGGCGGGGAAGACGACGCTCTTGCGGGTATTGAACGGCGAGCTCGCGCCGCTCGAGGGAACGATCGAGTGGGGAGCCGGCGTGACGCAAGGGGGGCTCGATCAGGAGGCCCAGGCCCTGCTTCCAACCTCCTCCGTCCTCGACACGCTCTGGGATTTGAGACCGACGACCGACGAGGTCCAAGTCCGGAATTTCCTCGGCGGATTCCTCTTCCGCGGCGACGAGGTGCATCGCAAGGTGGGCACGCTCAGCGGCGGCGAGCGCACGCGGTTGGGTTTGGCCCGGCTGATCTGGTCCGGGCCCAACTTGATCTTTCTGGATGAGCCGACCAATCACCTCGACATCGCCTCGCGCGAATCGCTCGAGGCGGCGCTCCAGGCCTACGATGGAACGCTGGTCGTCGTGTCGCACGACCGGTACTTCCTGGACGCGGTCGCGACGCAGATCCTATGGCTCGACGCGGGGGAGGCGCGCTCGTATCGCGGTACCTTCTCGGAAGCGCGCGAGAAACGAGCGGCGGAGGCGCGGAGGGAGGCGGCGGCCCGAGCAGGGGCGGGCGCGGCGCGGGGCGCGGCGGCGGCCCCGGCGGCGCCGAAGGCGCCCGCGCGCACCGCCCCGCCCGGATCCACGAAGGAATCGCGCGCCCGCGAGCGCGCGGAGCGTGACCGGGCCGAGCGGGAACGGAGAAAGCGCCGCAAGGCAAAGCAATCGCTCGAGGCGGAGATCGCGGTCCTCGAAAAGAGGCTCGCCGAGCTCACCGCCGCGATGGAGGACGATTCGGCCAAAGGGGATCTCGCCGCGCTGCGCGTGGCGAGCGAGGACTACGGCCGCGCCCGCTCCCAGCTCGATGAGCTGCTCGCGCGCTGGGTGGAGATCGCGGAGTGAGGGAACCGGAGCCGTCCCCGCACGCCGGCGGGGCGCAAGCTCCCGGGGGCTGGCTCAACCGCAACGTCTGGGCGCTCGCCGTCACGAGCTTTCTCTCCGACCTCGGGCACGAAACGGCGACCGCGGCGCTGCCCTCCTTCCTCGCCGCGCTCGGCGCCCCGCCCGTCACGCTGGGTGCGATCGAGGGCATCGCGGATGCGGCCTCCAGCTCCGTGAAGCTCCTCACAGGCTGGATCTCCGACCTCGTGGGCCGGAGGAAGCCGTTCGTCGTGGCGGGCTACCTCATCACCGGCGTCTCCACCGGCGTCTACGCGCTCGCGAATTCCTGGGTCGCGATCCTGGGCGCCCGGACGGTCGGCTGGATCTCCCGCGGCGCGCGGGGACCGCTGCGCGACGTCATCCTCACGCAATCCGTGCCGGCAGAGGCCCGCGGCCGCGCCTTTGGGTTCCATCGGGCGGGGGACACGGTGGGAGCTGTGCTCGGGCCGCTGTTCGCGGCGGCGGCGCTGCCGTGGCTCGCCTCGAGGTTGGACGGCCGTCCCACCGATCCCTTCCGCTGGGTGTTCCTGCTTTCCGTCATCCCCGGCGTCCTTTCGGGCCTTGTCGTCTGGGCCTTCGTGACCGAGCGGGTGGGCGCGAGGCCGAATGTGCCGCGCTTTCTGGCCACCCTCCGGGGTCTTCCGCGGGCGTTCCGCCGCTACCTCGTGGGCGTCGGCATCTTCGGCGCCGGAGACTTCGCGCACACGCTTCTCATCATGGGCGCCGCGCACGTGCTCGCGCCGAGCCACGGGCCCATGAAAGCGGCGGCGATGGGAGCGCTCCTCTTCGTGGTGCACAACGTTCTCTACGCGGTGACGCCTTTTCCGGTCGGCTGGCTCAGCGACCGCATCGGTCGCCGCGGGCTCCTCGCGCTGGGCTACGGGGTGGGCGCCGTGATGGCGATCTCGGCGGGGATCGTATTCGCGCGGGGAATCGACGACATCGGCGTGCTCGCGGGAGTGTTCGCCCTCGCGGGCATCGTCGCGGGAGTGGAAGACACCCTCGAGGGAGCCGCCACCGCCGATTTTGCCCCAGAGGAAACGCGCGGGACCGCGTTCGGCGTTCTCGGTCTCGTGAACGGCGCCGGCGACCTGGTCTCGAGCCTCGTCGTAGGGGCGCTTTGGCTCGCCAATCCCCTCCTCGGATTCGGCTACGCCGCCCTCATGATGGCGATCGGCGCCACGCTCGTGTACCGCGTGCGGTAGCGCCCACGCCCTCGTTGTGACGTATGGAACGACCTGCTAGTCTCCGCCGCCATGACGCTTCCCCTCGAGCGCCATTGGAAAAACGTCGCCTGGGCTCTGTGCGTGGAGGCGTTCTGGGGCCTCTCCTTGGCGCTCATTTCGGTGGTTGCCATCGTCCCCGTTTTTCTCTCGCACCTGGGCGCCTCGAACACGGTTTTGGGCGCGCTTCCGGCGGTGTGGACGCTCATGGCGTATCTGCCCGGCGCCTTGGGCTCCCACTTCACGAGCCACCTTCCGCTCCGCAAGCAGGCGGTATTCCTGTTTCACGCCGCCGCGGGGATCCCGTGGGTGCTGGCGGCGTTTTGGTTCGGCATGGGCGCGCGGCGGAGCCCCGGGCTCGACATCACGGTCTTCCTGGTCTTGTGGGGTGCGGCGTGGGGCTTCATGGGGCTTTTCATTCCGGTCTGGATCAATTTCATCGGGAAGGTGACGCGCCCCGAGCTTCGCGCGACCTCGTTCGGGATCATTTTCTTCTTCCAGACCCTGATGGGGGTGATCGGCGGCTGGATCGCGAATCGAATTCTTTCCAGCGCGCTGCCGTTTCCTCAGAACTACGCCCTCGGATTTCTCGTCGCGGGGATTGCCATGACCGCCGGCGCCTTCTTTTTTCTCCCCGTGGTGGAGGACCCTGGCGCCACCGTCCCGCAGGGCCAGGCTGTCGCGACGGTGATCCGCCATATGCGCGAGGTGCTCTCCGATCGGGGCGGTGTGCGGGTCTATCTCGCGATCGTCCTGCTCACCGTCGGGGGATGGCTCCTCATCTCCTACTATCCGGTCTTCGCCGAGAGGCGATTCGGATTGCGGGCTCGCGATTCCGCGATCTTCACCGCGGTGTGCATGGCGGGACAGATGATCGGAAGCGTCCTGACCGGAATCGTGGGGGACCGCTTCGGATACGCGAAGGTCTCGATCGTGTCTGTCGTCTCGCTTACGATCGGGCTCGCCGTGGCGATCTGGGGATCGCATCCAGCGTCTTATTACGTCACCGCGTTCGCCACCGGTCTTTACATCGTGACGGACCGGCTCGCGCAGTTCAATCTCTCGATGGCGTTTTGCCCGCACGAGGACAACACGGCGTGGCTGGGCGCGATCCCGGCGATCACCGCCCCCGTGGTGGCGCTGGTCGCGGGGTCGGGGGGGAGCTTCATCGACCGGTTCGGCTTCTCGAGCGTCGCCTGCGTCGGGCTCGCGGTCTCCGTCGCGGCTCTGTACCTTGCGTTGTTCCGGTTGAGGGAGCCGGCTTACTCACTCGCAGGAAGGGGGAAGGCAACATGATACCCGCGGTTCGGTCCTCAGGTCGTTGGATGCGCGTCTTGGGATCAACCTTGTTCTCGCTGACGGCGCTGGCCATGGCGTCCGCGCCGCGCGCCGGAGCGCTGCCCCTCTACGCATCGCGCGAGGGGAAGACATGCGTTTCGTGTCACTTCGACCCGAACGGCGGCGGGATGCGGAACGATTTCGGCTTTCTCTACTGCAAGAATCGCCACGGTCTCGATACGGAAGCGAAGTGGGCCAACGTGACGGTGGATCCCCGATTGAATGAGTGGGTCTCGATCGGAGTCGACACCCGGCTCCTCTACATTGCTTCGCATTTGAGCGGCGGGTCGACGCTTGCGACCTCGACCTTTCTCCCCATGCAGGGGCAGCTCAACGTGGCGCTTACCCCGCATGATTACCTGACCATGGTCATGAGCCGCGGGATCACGATCGACCCGGATGAGTTCCAGGCGCGCGAGCTGTACGGCCTGATCCACGGGCTTCCGCACGGTCTTTACGCCAAGCTCGGGCGGTTTCGCCTTCCGTTCGGGTTGAGGCAGGACGACCACACATCCTATGTCCGCGTTCCCTTCTTCCTTCCCTATGATTCGCAGAAGGACGACGCCGGGCTCGAGGTCGGGGCGGCCGGCTCGAGGTACTTCGGCCAGCTCTCGTTCACGAACGGCTCGGGAACCATCAGCCCCGAGCGGGCGCAGACCCTCGCCGGCAAAGTCGGCATGAGCGGGAAGCGGCTCGGGGGGGGCGTTTCGGGATTCCACCAGTATCGCGAGCTGTTGCGGACCACGCAGGACCGTTGGGGCCTCTACGCGATGAGCACGTGGCAAAAATTTACCGCGATCGGCGAGTATGCAGGGGGAACCCAGGAGGCACCGCTCGGCGGCACGAAGAATCTCTGGGCCGCCTTCGCGGAGGTGGATTATCGAGTGGCGCGGGGGATCAATGTCCGCGGCAAGCTCGATTATCTGGAGCCAAACCGGGGCGTATCGGGGGATCTCTATAGGCGCTGGCTGATCGAAGCGGACGTGGCGCCCGTGCCGTTCACCGAGGCCAAATTATCGTTTCGGGATCACCACGAGGAGCTGCTCGGGAACTACCAGGAGTACCTCGTTCAGTTCTTCTTTCCGTTCTAGGCCGGCGGGCGCCGGCCGGCGGGCGGGACGGTGGCGGCTACTTGTATGCCGGGATTCCCGTGATGGTCTCGCCGATGACCAAGGTGTGGATATCGTGCGTGCCCTCGTAGGTATAGACCGACTCGATATTGCACATGTGGCGTCCGCACTGATATTCGTCCGTGATGCCGCTGGCGCCCAGGATCTCCCGGGCGAGCCGCGCGATCTCGCGCGCGATGTGGATGTTGTTCATTTTCCCGAGGGAGATGTGATGCGGCTGCACGCGGCCGGCATCCTTGAGCCGGCCGATCTGGAGCGCGAGGAGCTGCGCCTTCGTGATCTCGCGAATCATCCAGGCGAGCTTTTCCTGCACCATCTGGAATGAGGCGATCGGCTTGTCGAACTGGATGCGGGTTTTCGCGTAGTTCAGCGCCTCGTGATAGCAGGCCATCGCGGAGCCGATCCCGCCCCAGGCGATACCGTATCGCGCCTGATTCAAACAGCCGAGCGGGCCTTTCAGGCCCTCGACATTGGGCAACAGGTTCTTCAGGGGAATCCGGCAGTCCTGGAATGTGAGCTCGGAGGTGACCGAGGCGCGCAGGGAAAACTTTCCGTGCACGTCCTTGGTCGAGTAGCCCGGCGTCCCTTTCTCGACGATGAACCCGCGAATCACGCCGTCGAGCCGCCCCCACACGATCGCGATGTCCGCGATCCCGCCGTTCGTGATCCACATCTTGCTTCCGTTCAGGAGGTAGGAGTCCCCGTCCTTGCGGGCCACCGTTCGCATCCCGGACGGATTGCTCCCGAAATCGGCTTCGGTGAGGCCGAAGCAGCCGATCACCTTTCCGCGCGCCATCTCGGGCAGGTACTTGTTCTTCTGCTCGTCGGAGCCGTAGGTCAGGATCGGATACATGCAGAGCGCGCCCTGCACCGAGACGAACGAGCGAAGCCCGCTGTCGCCCCGCTCCAGCTCCTGCATGATGAGCCCGTAGGCGACGTTGTTGAGCCCCGCGCAGCCGTATCCGTGGATGTTCGCGCCGTAAAATCCAAGCTCCGCCATCTCGGGGATGAGGTCCATGGGGAAGGTCCCGGCGCGGTTGTGCTTTTCGATGACGGGCATAAGCCGGTCCGTCACGAATTGGCGGGTGAGGCCCCTTACCGCGAGCTCTTCTTCGTTGAAGAGGCCGTCGATTTCGAGGAAATCGACGCCGTCGAACCGCTGCATGAATCCTCCGGAAACGTTCCGCGAAGCGGGGAAATCGAGACTAGAAAAGCGAGGATAGCCGCCGCGGATGGCTCCGGCAACGGGGGATTTGCCGGGGAGGCGGCGCGCGTGGAGGGCGAATTTGACCGGGGCGGCGACCGGCGTTATAGTCTTGCGCGCCTTAGGCGTGTCTCCCGCTAAAATCCTCACGCGTTGAGGTTGTCCCCATCGTCTAGCCTGGCCTAGGACACCGCCCTTTCACGGCGGCAACAGGGGTTCGAATCCCCTTGGGGACACCACAATTCCTTCGGGCCGGTGAGACTATACGATCAGCGCGCTCTGGCGTGACCCGCGTGTCCGGTCCGGGAGGGACCCGCACGCTTAGACTTCGAGCCTGCCCTCATCGTGCAGCCTACGTTGGTTATCCACCGATACAGGAGCACCAGGGTGCTTCCGAGCACAGTCAGCATCCCGCCTACCGCGACCAAGGTGAGACCTCTCTTCGATGCGGGGATCGCAGGGAACGCGAGAGCGACGAGCGGCACAGCCACCCCGACCACGATCAGCCACGCGAGATGCGCGAACATCGCGCGTAGACGAGTTAGGTTCTGATGGTGGATCTCGATCGAGAGTTCCCGTGCGCGGGACGCCAACTCCAGCGTGTCGTTGATGAGGTCCTCCCAGAACGAAAGGGACTGCCAAGAGCCTGTGGCAGCGGCCTCGGGACGGATGCGCTCCACCGCGTTCATCACGCCCGGCCAGGTGGCCAGGACCACGTCGTGCAGGCTGGTGACACCGGCGGCCGGGCCGCCGCCTAGCTCCTCCACGAAATATCGGTAGTGCTTCGGGCGCGTCAACGTTCCGCTCAGTTGCTCCAGAGCGTCGACGATGTCGCTGATCTTCTGGACGCCAATCAGCCTGCCGCCCGTATCGCTTCCGTCGTACACGCTCCACTCGAAGCCGACCCGATGCACGCATTCCAGGAAGCGGGTCAGGTGCTCGCCCTTGTTCGTCCTGTTGTTGAAGTTGGTCTCCAGCATGTCGAACGCGCGGCGGATTGGTTGAAGCTCCCTCTGACACTCCCGCAGCGCCTCCACTCTGCGCCTCCGCAACTCCTTGGTCTGTGCCGTCGCGCTCATCAGCCCCGCCGCGAGTAGGCCGGACGTGAGCGACGCGGCCGGAAGAACAGCGCGCAACAACCCATCTACGTTGGTTGTCATCGGCACCAGGCGCCACCCGAGGAAGTACAGACCGAAGCACGTTGCGGCCGGCAGCGGCAAGGCTGCAGCCCACCGCCACCACGCCCGCACGCGATAGGCGAGCCGCGCGAGCCCGATGTCCTCTGTGGCCCACATCCGCGGCGCCGGGCTGCGGCCGGCCACGGCGACGACCAGCCTCCGGAACATCCGCAGCCGCGCGAAGAGCCTGTGGCGGGCCGAGGGCTTCCAGCGGTTGGGGTCAAGACCGACTGGTTCAGCGAGTGGCCGGTGTTCCATGGAGTCCGTTCTCGCGTAGGATCATCGTGCGTTCGGCCCCTTGAGCGGCTCGGAGCGCGGCGGCCTCGCGGGTGACTCGCGCGGCGCAGACGGGTCGCGCGCCACAGGCTCTCGCAGTAGCTCGGCGACCGAGGCGCCGTCGTCCGGCTCGCGCCAGCCCATCGCCCACGACCGGCGTAGCCGGCGGACAGCGAGGATTCGGCGGAGCGTTCGAGGGTCCATCTGATGCCCTCCCTGAGACCACTCGGCTTCTGGTAAGTTCCTTCTTCATCCAGTCTACACGAGGGGGGAGGCCGCATGGAGGCGACAACCCGCGCCAAGCTACACGAGGGGCTCGATCAGAAGACCCGAGGCGCGCTTCAGCGATTCATCCGCGACCTGCGCGGGCTGAAGAACGAGGCTCAGAAGACCCACCGGTTCCTCGCTCTCGTCGGCGAGCTGTTCCCCGACGCGGCCACCCGGCAGCTATCGGAGGGGATCGAGAAGGTTGTCCGAGTCGAGACGGATCGCGGTCGTGCTCTCCGCCGGATCGACGCCTACCACGGCAACGCCATCTTCGAGTTCGAGAACTCACTCCGGGTAAGCGAGGGCACAGCTCTCGGCCAGCTTCGCGAGCAGGCTGCCGGGGTCTGGGGCGAGGACAAGGGGGGCCCACGTCGCCCCCTTGTCTGCATCGCCACGGACGGCATCGTGTGGAAGGTGTTCCGCCCGCGCCTGCGAGACGGCGCACCCGCGTCACCCCGGCCCGCTGATGTTGAGCTTGAACCCCTGCGCACGCTCACGCTCTCCGACGATTCCCTCCGGGAGTTCTGGCTCTGGCTCAACAGCGTGCTCTACGGCGGCGGCGGCAGGCGTCCGACGACGGACGGCTTCAAGAACGACTTCGGAGCCACAAGCCCTGCCTTCGCGGACGCGATGGCCGCGTTGCGCGAGGTATGGAACTCCGCCCGCGCGCTTCCGGAGCCGCAACTCGCGTTCGCGACCTGGCAGCGATACCTGGCAGTCACGTACGGGCAAGTCGGCGGTGCCGATAAGCAGGCCGAACTCGAAGAACTATTCCTCAAACATACCTACCTGGCCACGACGGCGCGGTTCCTCGTCTGGGGCGCGCTGTCTCGCGGTAAGTTCGGGGGAAGCCTTCGCGCCGAAGTGGACAGCGTTCTCGCCGGGGAGTTCTTCCGTGCCCGTAACGTCGAGAACCTCGCGGAGGATGACTTCTTCCAGTGGGTCCGGCGCCGTGAGGCGGCGGAGATGCTCGCGCCGGTCTGGGAGCGCCTGCTTCGGCAGGTCATCACCTACGACCTCGGGCGCCTCGACGAGGACGTGCTCAAGGGCGTCTATCAGGAACTCGTGGACCCAAAGGACCGGCACGATCTCGGGGAGTACTACACGCCGGAGTGGCTGTGCGAGCGGATCGTCAGTGAGCTTCTCCCCGCGCGTGGATGGGTCAGCGTGATCGACCCGACGTGCGGGTCCGGTAGCTTCCTCCGCGCCGCGATCGCGCATCTGCTTCACGCGAACCGAGGCGACACCGGGACGCTTCGGAACGTCCTCGAACATGTCGTCGGCATCGACATCCATCCGCTCGCCGTCATCATCGCGCGGGCGACGTACGTGCTGGCCGTAAGCCATCTCGTCCGGCAGGCGAGGCGCCCGGTGCAGGTCCCGGTCTACCTTGCCGACTCGCTGTTCCTCCCGAGCGAGGTGAAGCAGCAGCGGATGTTCGAGACGCCCGGCTACGAGATCAGGTTCGGGGACAAGAAGGTCTCGGTACCCGAGGAGGTCGTCATCGACCCCGACGCCTTCGATCCCGCGATCAACGCCGCGACCCGTGTCGCGAGCGACCTCGCGGCCGGCGGCAACGAGTCGGAGAAGACCCTGAACGCATACCTGCGCCGCCACGTCCCAGTCCTCGCGGGCCGCGCCGACTTCGACGTGATCGTCGCTGCGCTGTGGCGCTTCACGAGCGAACTCGCGGACCTCATTAAGCGGCAGAAGAACTCGATCTGGGCGTTCATCATCCGCAACGCCTACCGCCCGGCGATGCTCCGCGCGCGGTTCGACTTCGTGGTCGGGAATCCGCCCTGGCTCTCCTATCGATACATCACCGACACCGACTACCAGGCCGAAGTGAAGCGGCGCGCCGTGGTGGAGTATAAGGTCGCGCCGACTAGCCAGAAGCTCATCACGCAGATGGAGCTTGCGACGGTGTTCCTCGTCCACACGCTATCCACGTTCGGGCGTCCGGGTGCGCGGCTCGGCTTCGTGATGCCGCGCAGCGTTCTGAGCGCGGATCAGCACGCGAAATTCCGCGACGGCTCGCACGCCGCCCCGATCCGTCTCGAGGGCTACTGGGACCTGCTCGAAGTGTCGCGGGTTTTCAACGTCCCCTCATGCGTCGTGTTCGCGACCCACGTCGCTCTCGACCCGAACGGACACGTGAGGACAACGTACGGGAAGCTCCCGGCCGTCGAGTTCGAGGGGAAGCTCCTCGTCCGCGACGCGCCGTGGTCGGAGGCTCAGCCGCATCTCGCGGAGAACAGGCGTACCGCGAAGCTCGTGTCGATGGGCGGACGTACAGCCTACTCGACGACCGCGAAGTCCGCCGCCGCCGCGCCCGCGAGCCCCTACGCGAAGCTGTTCCGGCAGGGCGCGACCATCGTCCCGCGGAGCTTCTACTTCGTGCGTGTGAGGGACCTCAACGGCAAGGTGGATCCGGAGCGCGTGTACTGGGCCGAGACCGACCCGGAGCAGGCCGAATCCGCGAAGCCGCCGTATGACGAGGTCCGGCTGTCCGGGCGGATCGAGGGCCGGTTCCTGTTCACGTCGGCGCTCTCGAAGCACCTGCTGCCGTTCGCGCTCGTCGAGCCGCCTATCGTGTTCCTGCCCATCGAGGAGCAGGACGACGGCATCGGGATTCTCAGCGCGAACGAACTCCGCGCCTCGGGATACCGCGAAGCCGCGAAGTGGATGGCGGAGGCGGAGCGAACCTGGGCAGAGAAGCGGCGCGGTAAGGCCGAGCGGCAGTCGGTCTACCAGCGGCTCGACTACAGCCGCGAACTCAGCCATCAGAGCCTACGCTCGCGGTTCCTCGCGCTCTACAACGCCTCGGGATCGAACCTGAGCGCTGCGGCCGTAGACTGCCACACGCTGCCGGAGCGGTACGTCGTGGATCACAAGACCTACTGGGCGCGATGTCGGTCCCGAGACGAGGCGGACTACCTCGCGGCCATCCTGAACGCCCCGGCTCTCGACGAGGCCATCAAGCCCTTCCAGAGCATGGGGCTGATCGGTGAGAGGGACATCCACAAGAAGGTCCTGGAGGCGCCGATCCCGCTGTTCGATCCGAACAAGCCGGCGCTCGCGAAGCTCGCGCGGCTCGGGGCGGAGGCTCGTGCTGAGGCGGCTCGGGTGGTCGGTCGCGGCGATCTCCCGCCGTCCCTCGCGCGACGGCGCGCGTTCATCCGAGAGGCCACCGCCGAGACGGTCGAACGGATCGACGAGGCGGTCCGGGCGCTGCTCGGGCTCTGAGCTACGCGGCGAGCGGGAGCCGGAGGTCGTCCCACTCGCGGAGCCGGGCGAGGAGACAGTTCGTAACGGCGCCCGTTGGGGACACTTTTATTTGGCTGCGGCCAACTGTCTTAGGAGGCACCGTATGGACACGAAGGCTCCATCAGACGTGGATGCTCTCAAGGAGCGTCTCAGGAGTACCTGGACCGCGGGCGATTTCGGGATTGTCGCCCGCCTTGTCGAGGAGGCGAACGAAGAGATCGTGGCCCGCCTCGACATCAAGCGTGGGACCAAAGTGCTGGACGTGGCGTGCGGCACCGGGAATTCGGCGATCCCCGCGGCGAAACGCAGGGCCGACGTCACCGGCGTTGATATCGCCGCCAACCTGATCGAGCAGGCAAAGGCGCGCGCCAAGGATGCCGGGCTTGAGATCCGCTTCGAGGAAGGCGACGCCGAGCAGCTCTCCTTCCCGGACTCGTCGTTCGACCTGGTGATTTCGATCTTCGGCGCCATGTTCGCGCCCCGGCCCGACATCGTGGCCTCCGAGCTGAAACGCGTTTGCCGGGCGGGTGGCAGGATCGTGATGGGGAATTGGACGCCGGGCGGCTTCGCCGGAAAGATGTTTCGATTGGGCGGTCAGTACGTCGCACCCCCACAAGGCATGGCGCCGCCCGTCCAATGGGGCGACGAGGCCGTGGTACGGGAGCGGTTTCGGCAAGGTATTTCCGAGCTCAAGATGACCCGTCGAATCGCGCTCTTCCGGCTCCCGTTCGACGAGGCGGAGACGGTCGAGCACTACCGGAGGTACTTCGGGCCCACCCTGCGTACCTTCGAGGCGCTCGACTCAAAAGGTCGTGACGCCTTCCGCCGGGATTCCGAAGCGCTGTTTAGGGAAAACAACCGAGCGACGGACGGCACCGTTTTGATCGAGAGCGAGTTTCTGGAGGTCGTTGCCACCGCGCTTGACAGGCCCTAACCGCGACCTCGCAAGGAGGCTTGAACATGAAGGGACTCGTAAGGTGGATCGGATTCGCCGCGTTCGTGGCGTTGGTTTCGCTGGCGCCCCCATCGCCGGCGAAAGAGGACGCGGATACCAAGCTCGGGGAGAGGCTCCTGGAAGCCAAGGCCGTGTACCAGGAGCTGCTGTCGACGCCGGACCGGAGCGTGCCCGAACAGCTTCAGGAAAACTGCAAGTGCATCGTCGTGATCCCGGGCATGATCAAGGGCGCCCTCGGTTTTGGCGCCCGGTGGGGGAAAGGCGTGATGAGCTGCCGGAACGGTCAGGGCGGCTGGAGCCCGCCGATTTTCGTGTCGCTCAAGGGGGGAAGCTGGGGCTTGCAGATCGGCGCTGAGAAAACTGACCTTGTTCTCTTCTTCATGACCGAGCGGGGCGCGCGCTCGCTGGTCACCAGCAGCAAGTTCACCCTGGGTGGAAAGATCAGCGTCGCGGCCGGGCCCCTGGGCCGGAGCGGGGAGGCGAGCACCGACCTCAAGCTCAACGCGGAGATCTACTCGTACGCCAAATCGAAGGGCCTTTTCGCCGGCATCTCGCTCGAGGGCGCGCGTCTCGCTCCCCAGAAGGACGCGAACGCGGAGTATTACGGCAAACCGATCGGCGCCCAGGACCTCCTCTTCGGGCACAACGCCCCGGTGGTCCGCGCCGAGGCGAAGGAGTTCCTCGCGGCGTTGCCGCAGGGATAGCGGGTGGGCGCGGCGTCGACCGGCAGCACGCGAACCGCTGTGCTACACTCCTGCCCCTCTCGATGAATCGACAACGTTCCGACGGTCCCGTCCGTCCCGGGGAGGAGGAGTGACATGCTGATCAGCGACAAGATGGTGGCGGCGATCAATAAGCAGATCGGAAACGAGTTCGGCGCCTACCTGCAGTATGTCGCGATTGCCGCGTATTTCGGCAACGAGAGCCTCCCCGAGCTGAGCAAGCATTTCAACAAGCAGGCCAGGGAAGAGAGCGAGCACGCGATGAAGTTCGTGAATTACGTCCTGGACGCGGGCGGCCTTCCCGAGATTCCCGCAATCCCGGCGCCGAAGTCGCGCTTCGCGAGCGCGGAGGAGGCGGTGAAGCTCTCGCTCGACTGGGAGCTGACCGTCACGAAGCAGATCAACGACCTGGTCGATCTCGCCGGCAAGGAGAACGACCACACGTCCCACTCGTTCTTGCAGTGGTTTGTGAACGAGCAGCTGGAGGAAGTCTCGAGCATGGACATGCTGCTCAAGATCGTCCGTCGCGCAGGGCAGAATCTCTTGTTCGTCGAGGATTATCTCGCGCGCAAGGGGCTCAGGCCCGCCGCGCCCGCGGCGGGGTGACGCGGCACGGACGCCGGGGGCGGCGCCAAGCGACCCAAAGGGGCCGATCCCAATTCGGGACCAGCCCCTTCGATTGGGCCGTTCGCAATCTTCGCTCCGGCTAGTTCGTCGCCGACGCGGTTACTTCCTTCCCGTCCAGGTCCCTGTAGGCAACCCCGCCCAATTTCAGTTTCGAGATCTGGGGCTCGATTTTCGCGCGGTCCCCGACCGCGATCACGAGCATGCGGTCCGGGACGAGATACTTCTTCGACACCGCTTGAACGTCCGCCGCGGTGATCCCCGAGATCCGACCGGGCAAGGTTTGATAATAATCCGGTGGAAGATCGTAGAGGTACAGGGTCGCGATCGTGCCCGCGGCGCTTCCGGTGGTTTGGAACAGGGCAGGAAGCGTCCGCACGGTGGACTCCTTCGCCATGCGCAGCTCCTCGTCGGTCACGGGTTTCTCGACCATGCTCTTCACTTCTTTGAGGATCTCGTCGATCGATGCCCCGGTCACGTCGGCCCGCACGCTGGTGCCGATCAGAAACGGACCCTGCCCCCGGTTTTCCGAAAGCGCGGAGAACGCGCCGTACGTGTACCCGTGCGCCTCACGAAGGTTCATGTTGATCCGGCTCGAGAAGAGGCCGCCCAAGATCGTGTTCGCGAGATCGAATCTCTCGAAATCAGGGTCGGAGCGCATGAGCCCGAGCTGCACGACGCGCAGGGCGGTCTGGGGCATTCCCGGCTTATCGACGATGACCACGCGCGAGGAGATCATCGTGCCCGTGGGCGGCCGCGGGGTTTCGGTCGGGGGGCCGGTCCAGGAGCCGAGCGCATCCGTCGCGAGCTTCTTGGCTTCCGATTCGGTCAGATCCCCGACGAACACGAGCGCCGCATTCTGCGGCGTGAAGTAGGCCTGGTAGAACTTGCGCATGTCGTCACGCGAGATCTTCTTCAAGGCCTCGGCCGTCCCGAGCGTTATGTGTCCGTACGGGTGGCTCGGACCGTAGAGGCAGTTCCACATGATGCGGCTCGCGGTCTGATTCGGGCTGTCGCGCTGCTGGAGGAGCGCGGTCACGCGCTCGTCGCGGACCCGCTCGATGTCCTTCTCGGGGAAGGCGGGGTGCAGGGCGACATCCGATAGGATCGACATCGTCGCTCCGGCGGTCTGCTTCAAGGAGCGGCACGCAATCGTGCTCCCGTCGACGCTCGAGGCCGTGCTCAACGAGGCGCCGAGCCCATGAAGCTCGTTCGCGATCGTGAGCGCGGGCCTTTTTTCCGTCCCTTCATCGAGCATGCTCGAGGTGAATCCGGCGAGGCCCGACAGATCTTGCGGATCTTGCGCGCTGCCCGAGCGAAGCACCAACGTGCCGGCGACGACCGGGAGCCGGTGCGACTCGACGAGGAGAACCGTGAGCCCGTTCTGGAGCTGGAACCGCTTCGCCATGGGAAGCTTCACGACGGTGGTGGGACCCGCGCCGGGCATGGTGTTGCGCCAGGGCTCCTTCGATTCCACCTTGGCTTCGGTCTTGGCCGGAGGCTCGGGGGTCGGAGGCGCGGGCGGGATCACCTTCTCGCCGGGGATGGCGTACACCACCGCCCGGTGATCCTTCGCGAGCTGTTCGGCAGCGAATCTCTTGATGCCGTCGGGCGTGACCGCCGCGTGGCGCGCCAGGTCCTGGTTCAGATAGCCGGGGTCGTGGGTATGCTGGTTGTACATGTTGAGCCGATCGGCCACGCCCCCGAAGCCTCCGATCCGCTCCAGGCTCGAGATGATTCCGGAATAGGTCGAGGTCTGCGATGCCGCAAGCTCCGCCGGGGTCGGTCCCTCGGCCGCGAGGCGTTGAAGCTCGGCGTCGATCGCGGCTTCCAGCTCTTCCGCGCTGTGACCGGGCTTCGCGGTCGCGATGATCTCGAAGACCGATCCGAGCGTCAACGATTGCTGGCTCGCGTTCACGTCCTGGGCGATCTGCTTGTCATACACGAGAGACTTGTAGAGGCGGCTCGATTTCCCGCCGCCGAGGATATCCGCCGTGAGATTCGCTTCGGCATCCCCGGGCTTGAATATCGGCGAGGTGATCCACCCCATGAACACCCGCGGCAGCTCGACTTTGTCCGTGACCTTGGCGCGGCGTTCCTGGGTGATCGGAGGCGTCGTCGCCTCGATCGCCGGCACGTCTTGTCCGCGCGGGACCGTGGCGAAGTACTTTGTGACCAAGGCCTTCGCCTTGGCTTTGTCGATATCCCCGGCGATCACGAGGGTCGCGTTGTTCGGAACGTAGTAGCGCTTGAAGAACTCGCGTATGTCGTCGACCTTCGCGTTCTGGATGTCCACGTGCGATCCGATGACCGACGCGTAGTAGGGATGGTTTTTCGGGAAGAGCTGGTGGAAGAGCTCCTCCTCGACCAGGCCGTAGGGCGCGTTTTCCACGCTCTGCCGGCGCTCGTTGCGGACCACGTCCTGCTGATTCGCGAACGAGGCCGCGTCGAGACGGTCCAGGAGAAAGCCCATCCGGTCGCTCTCCAGCCACAGGGCGAGCTCCAGCTGATTCGAGGGGATGTCCTCGAGATAATTCGTGCGGTCGAAATCGGTGGAGCCGTTGACAAAGGAGGCGCCCGCCGCCTCGAGGTACTTGAAGTACGAGTCCTCGGGCACGTGGCCTGAAGATTGGAACATGAGGTGCTCGAAGAGATGGGCGAACCCGGTCTGGCCCGCCTTCTCGTTCGCGGGACCGGCGTGATACCAGATGTTCACGCCGACGATGGGAAGCTGGTGGTCTTCGTGGAGAATGACCTCGAGACCGTTCGGAAGGGTGTACTTCTCGAACTCCAGCTTGACCTGGGGCGGTTTTGACGTTTCCTTAGCGGCTGCCCGACCGGTCCCCGCGACCAAGAGGAACGCGGAGCACGCGAGCACGAGGGCGGGGAGCGCGAAAAAATGTCCCGCGCGCCCGCCGGGAGTTGGGGCTGCTTGTTTCATGGGTTTTTTCTCCTAGTTGGGTGGCCAGTGGCCGGTGGGGAGCACCGCATGGCAATACCGACAATCGGGCGCACATGTTCCGCCAAGTTGTCCCTCAAGTCAAGGCGAGTCGCAGTCGCCTGGCTCACCTTTCTGGGCGCCCTGGGTCAGGCTGCGCCGGGCGCCCCGGCCCCGGCCCACGGGGAACCCGGTCCGATCACGATCGAAAACGCGCGCTCCGGGTACCCCCAATGGGAGCTCGCCAACCCCGCGTTGGCCCACGAGATCGAGGGATACGCCGGCGACACGCTCCGGCTCTACGTCAGCTCCAAGTCCCCGACTTTTGCGGTCGAGGTCTTTCGGATGGGGTGGTACGGGGGGGCGGGGGCCCGGCGGGTGCTTGAGCTTCGGGCGTTATCGGGGGGGCAACGGGCGATTCCCAAGCCTCGGGGAGACGACGGTCTCGTCGAGTGCGGCTGGCCCCTTTCCTGTCGATTGCCGGTCGGGTCCGGCTGGGTGACCGGCGTCTACCTGGCGCGCCTGACCGGGTCGCGCGACGGAAAGCAATCCTTCGTTCCCTTCGTCGTCCGGGAGGCCTCCCGGGAGTCTGGCGACGCCCCGCGCCGCGCCCCGGTCCTGATCCAATGCTCCACCAATACGTGGCAGGCCTACAACAACTGGGGGGGGAAGAGCCTGTACGACTTCAATAGCTTCGGCGGGCGCGCGCTCCGCGTCTCGTTCGATCGACCGTACGCCGCGAGCGCCCAGGGGATGCGCGGCGCCGGCGCGGGAGAATTCCTCGGTGTCAGCCACGCCTCTCGCGCGGGGGGGTGGGAATACCCGTTCGTGCGGTGGATCGAGAGGAACGGCTACGACGTGGCCTACGCGACGAACCTGGACGTCCACCGCGACGCGTCGCTCTGCTCGGGGCGAAAGGCGGTGCTCCTGGTCGGGCACGATGAGTACTGGAGCCGCGCGATGCGCAACCACCTCGAGCGGGCGCGGGATGAAGGGGTCAATCTCGGTGTCTTCGCGGCGAACGTCGGGTACTGGCAGGTTCGCCTCGAGCCATCCTTGTCCGGCGTCAAGGACCGGATCCTGTTTTGCGCGAAGGAGCCGGACCGGGACCCTCTCTACAACACGGCGAAGGACCCGGACCTCACGGTGCGCTTCCGAAATCTGAACCCGCCCCGGCCCGAGGTTTCCCTCGTCGGCATGATGATGAGCGCCGAGGACGTCGAGGGGGACTTTACGCCCGTCCCGGAATTGCGAAGCCACTGGGTGTTTCGGGGCACCGGCATCGCGTCCGGGCGGACGCGGACCGTCCCCGGGATCCTCGGATACGAAGTCGATCGCAGCTTCGCGAACGACCGGACGTACGGCCGGTGGTCGCCGCGCAAGCTCACCGTCCTCGCGCGCACGTGGGTCCAGCAGATGAAGGAGGAGCGGGCGCCGACGGAAACGACGATCTACGCCGCGCGCTCGGGCGCGTGGGTGTTCTCGGCGGGCACGATGCAATGGTCCTGGGGGCTCGATGACTGGGGCGCGCCGGCGCTGCACCCCGCGCGGCGCCACCCGGATATCGAGGGAATCACGAAGAACGTGCTCGAGAGATTCCTCGGTACCGGGCCAGGGCCAAGTCCACGATCTCCTGGATGAGATCGGCGTGCTCGCGTCCCGACTGCTTCGCCGCGAGCGCGAACTCGGCCGTCGAATGGAGCCATGGATTCGGGTTCACCTCGAGCGTGTAGAACCGACGCTTCGGCGTGAGCCGGATATCGACGCGCGCATAGTCGCGGATTTCCAGCGCTTGGCAGGCCTTGACCGCCGTCTCCTGAATCTCCGCGAGCAGGCTCTCGCCGATGTCCTCGGGGAAGCGAAGCTTCGTCTTGCGGTAGGCGGCCGTGCCTCGCTCCCATTTGACCTCCGTGCCCGCGATGCGGGGGGTCCCTTCCGGCAGATCGTCCAGGTTCAGCTCGAGGACCGGGAGTGCGACCGGAGGATCGTTGCCTAGCACCGAGACGTACAGCTCGCGTCCCTCGATGTACTCCTCGATGAGAACCGGTGCGTCGAGATCGGCGTGGAGCGCGTCGATCCTCTCCATCAGCTCCTTGATCGAGCCCGCCACGGCGCTGAAGGCGATCCCGATCGATCCGTCCTCGCGCTTCGGTTTCACGATCACGGGGAAGTGGACATCGTCCGCCCACTGAAGCCGCCCCTGATACACCGTCGCGAAATTCGGTGTGCGGATTCCGTGGAAGGAGAAGAGGCGCTTCGCGACCGCTTTGTCCTGGGCGAGGTGGAGCCCGGAAGGTCCGGATCCCGTGTAGGGAATCCCGAGAAGATCGAGGTAGGCGGCGATGTTGATGTCCTTGGTGTCGTCCCCTCCGTAGGATTCGGTGAGGTTGAACATGACGTCCACCTCGGCGGAGGTGAGCGCTTTGAGCGTCTTGGGGCGGCCGTCGAGGCAGAAGTAGGTCGGCTGGTGTCCCTTCTTGGTCAGAGCCTCGAAGATCTCTTCTCGATCGGGCTTGTCCAGGCGCCGCCGGCGCTTTCCGACTTTCTCAGGGATCGGTTCGGCGGCCGGTTGCTGATCCTCGACCCATTCGTCGTAGAGCACGCCGATTCGAAGCGACGATGAATCCAAGTGGCACCCCTAGACTTTGTGGTATTTCCCTCGCGTCAGGTAGTTGATCGCGAGCGCGGTCGAGTAGGCGGTCAGGTGCACCAGATATTCCTTCTCCTTGCCTCGGACTCCGCGGAATCCGCGGTCGCGGCAGGCGGCCGCGATGGAGTGGACGAGCTCGCGGACCACGGGGCGTCTCACCCCCGTCCACGTCGCGATCACGTTCGTGAGCGCGATCTCGTGCTCCTCGACGATCTTCCACGCCGGGCGTGAGCCCGGGCGGCGCGCGCCCGGCCGGAGGAAGATATCCTCCAAGTGGTGGTCGAACGCCGATCCGAACACCGCGCGGGTACGCGCCGCGGTCTTGATGAAGTACTCACCGACGGTCATGCTCATGTCGTCGGTCGTGACGTCCGGGCGGCCGCGCTTCACGAGCGGCTCCCGGTTCGCGTTCTCTCTCACCAGCCGGTCCACGAGCAGAAGCTTTCTCTTGCACGGC
Source organism: Candidatus Eisenbacteria bacterium (assembly GCA_005893275.1). NCBI lineage: Bacteria > Candidatus Eiseniibacteriota > Candidatus Eiseniibacteriota bacterium. The sequence continues at coordinate 36,599 of VBOW01000068.1, forward strand.
CAGCCGCGGTATCTCCGCCTCCACTCCGATTTCGGCGTGAGCCAAACGGCGAAGGATTCCGCGAAGTCCTCGTCCGGATGTTTTTGCGCGTACCACCCCGGCAGGTGGCGCACATAGTCGCGGCTGAAGGGAACCGGCCGGTAATCGTCGCTGTAGAGACGGCGGTACGGCCCGAACGTATCACGCCATTCCGGCAGTCGGTAGAGCCGATACGCGTAGTTGAACGCGTGTCCCGCTTCGTGGCGCAGATACATCATGATCTCGCGAGGGTTCTCGAGATCGTTCATCTCCTTCTCGATCCGGGCGAGCTCCGGGTGCGCAAGATAGAAGGGGACGCCGATGACCGGTTGCCCGGAGGGGCAGCCCCACTCGTCCGTGAGGTAATAGTCGGGGCGGAAGCGCTTCAGCTTCCGGCTCAGCTCCCGCTCGAGCCTCTGGATCAGCCGCTCCACGGGCGAGTCCTTGAGGCTCAAGTCCAGGTTCCGGATGGGCATCCGCCAGAGGGCCCGCCGCCTGGGCGATTTTCGAATCCGCAACTTCATACCGGATATAGAGTAACACCAAATCCAAGATTTTTGTTGTGATCCTATGGGATTTGACCGATACTACCTCCAAGCAGTTGCCTGGCGGTTGTCGCGTAGTGCGTGGGTTGGAATTAGCGCCGCAGGGGAAGTTGCCTGCGGCTTTTCTTGTATCTGGGCGATTCGTCGTCCGGAGGCTCGACCAAAGTGGCCGAGCCGTGCGCCCGCAAGGGCGTTGTGTGGGGGCGATGCCCCGGTTAGTAGAAGGAGTTTGCAAGTGGCAAACGGAACGGTGAAGTGGTTCAACGAAGCGAAGGGTTTTGGTTTCATCCAGCAGGAGGGTGGCGAGGACGTGTTCGTTCACTACTCCGCGATCCAGGGCGAGGGCTTCAAGACGCTGGCCGAAGGCGAGCGGCTCGAGTTCGATATCGTCCGTGGACCGAAGGGACTTCAGGCCGCGAACGTGCGTAAAGCGTAAGCGGTTCGAACCCACTTCACCCGGCAGTGCTGCGGGGCGGCTGTTCATCGGCCGCCCCGCTTGTTATTTTCGTACGCGCGAATGAAACCGCCCGCCGAAAGAAAAATCCAGAGTCCCGCGCCGCCCCTCTACCAGAGCCCCGACATCTACGATGTCGCATTCGGCTGGGATATGGGACTGGAGCTGGATTTCATCGAATCCTGCCTCGCGCGGCATGTCCCCGGTCCGGTGGAAAGGATCCTGGAGCCCGCCTGCGGGACGGGCCGGATTCTCGCCGCGTTCGCGCAGCGGGGCTACGAGGTGGCGGGCTACGACCTGCGCCCGGAGATGGTGGCTTACGCGGCGGCCAAAGTCGCTCCTTACGGCGGGCGGGTGATGCGCGGCGACATGGCGACGTTCCGGCCACCCGGCCGCTTCGATGCGGCGATCAACCTGGTCAATTCGATTGGTTACCTTCTCGACGACGCTCCGGTCGCGTCGCACTTCGAGCGGATCGCCGGAGCCCTTCGCCCCGGCGGCGTCTACCTGGTCCAGTTCAGCTACGGGGGCGAGCCGCCGGAGCAGAGCGTGTTCGGCCCCTGGTCGAACGCGCGCGGCGGCCTGGAAACGACGCTCACCTGGAGCGTCCTTCGCGAGGATCCCGCGTCGCGGCGGTCCTACCAGCATTGTAGGATCAGCGCCCGGCGGGGAACGGAGAGCCGGGTCATCGAGGAATCGCACGTGCTCCGGTATTGGACGCAGGAGGAATTCGACCGAATCCTGGAGCGGAGCCCCTTCGAGCTGGCCGCGGTCTACTTCGACCGCTTCGAGGAGCATCCTCTCGAGGAGCCGCGCGCGGGAGCGGACGGCAATCTGTATCACGTGCTGCGCCGGCGCGACGCGTGAAGCGCGGGCTCTATTTCCCCCGGCGATGCACCGCGTGGGCCGAGGCCTGATCGGTGGGAAGAATGAGCACCGACTGCACGTTCACGTGCGGCGGACGGGTGAGGCACCAAACCACCGCGTCGGCGACATCCTCGCCGCGGAGCGGCGTCATTCCCTCGTAGACGCTCTGGGCGCGGCTCACGTCTCCCCTGAAGCGGACCTCGCTGAATTCGGTCTCCGCCAAACCGGGCTCCACATTCGAGACCCGCACCCCCTTGCCGAGGACGTCGTAGCGCAGCGCGTCGGAGATCGCGCGGACCGCGTATTTCGTCGCGCTGTACACGGCGCCTCCGGCATAGGTCTGATGGCCCGCGACCGATCCGATGTTCACGATGTGGCCGCGTCCCCGCTCCACCATCCCGGGGAGCACCGTTCGTGTGACGTAGAGAAGGCCCTTCACGTTGGTGTCGATCATCCGGTCCCAGTCGGCGGGGTCCCCCGTCTGGATCGGATCGAGCGCCAAGGCCAGCCCGGCGTTGTTGACGACGATGTCCAGCTTCGAGAGCAGGCCGCGCGCGCCCTCGAGCGAGGACCGCACCTGGGAGAGCTCGCGCACATCGAAGCGGAGCGCGAGCGCATCGACCCGGTGGCGATCGCGTATCTCGTTCGCGACCGCCTGGAGCCGGTCGTCGCGTCGTCCCGTGATCGCGACGTGACAGCCTTGTGCCGCGAGGGCGCGGGCCGTGGCCAGCCCGAACCCGCTCGTCGCTCCGGTGACGAGCGCCCAGCGTCCCTTGAGGTCGGTCATCGTTCCTCCGAAGTGCGCGGAAAGACGGCGAGCATAGCGAACTCGCTGGAGATGATCCAGCCGCTCCCCTAGAATCGCGCGCCGGAGCGGCCCCGCGGCGCGTGGTGGGAGAGGGGAGGGACGCAGCGTGACATACGACCTCCTCGTCGTGGGGGGCGGCATCCAAGGCGCCGCGGTCGCAAGGGACGCGGCCCTTCGCGGGCTTCGCGTGCTCCTCCTCGAGCGGGGCGATCTCGCCTCGGGGACCAGCAGCCGTTCCTCCAAGTTGATCCACGGCGGCATCCGCTATCTGGAGACCGGCCAGTTTCGCCTGGTCCGGGAGGCGCTGCGCGAGAGATCGCTCCTGTTGGAGCTGGCACCCGAATACGTCCGGCCGCTTCCCTTCCTGATTCCTCATTATCGAGGCGAGGGCCGATCGCGGCTCGCGGTCCGCGCGGGTCTCGCGCTCTACGCGGCCCTCGCGGGCAGGCATCCGCTTGCCGATCATGGCACCGTGGGTGCCGCCGAGGCGCTCGCGCTCGAGCCGGCCCTCCGGCCGGAAGGCCTCCTGGGCGGCTCGCTTTACTGGGACGCCCAAATGGACGACGCGCTCCTCTGCGTTGCCGTGGCCCTCGACGCGGAGCGGGGGGGAGCGACGCTCCACACCTACACGGAGCTCGTGAGCCTCGTCCCGGAGGGCTCGGGCTGGCGGGGGCGGTTTCGACATGTCGACACCGGAGAGGAAGGGGAGGCGGAGGCGCACTCGGTCGTGAACGCGGCCGGTCCCTGGGCAGGGGAGGTCCGCGCGCTCGTGAGCCCGTTCCCGCGCACCGGAATCCGCCGCACGCGCGGTACCCATATCGTCCTCCCGGGCTTCACGCGCGAGCGCGCGCTGCTCCTGTCCGCGCGCCGCGACGGACGCGTGTTCTTCGTCCTGCCTTGGGGGGACTATTCCCTCGTCGGGACGACCGACGTGGACGATGCCGAGGCTCCGGAGCGGGTCAGACCGCGCCCCGAGGACATACGCTACCTCCTCGAGGAGACGGCCCGGGTTCTGCCGCGGCACACGGCCGCCCGGCCGCTCCGCGCGTTCGCGGGGGTGCGCTCGCTGGCCCAAGGGAGCGCGATCCGTCCGTGGACCAACTCGCGCGAGCACAGGATCCTCGAGGAGGGATCGATGCTCACCCTGATCGGCGGGAAATATACGACGCACCGGAGCATGGCCGAGCGGGTCGTGGACCGCGTAGCGCGGAGAGCCGGGATCCGCGCCGGTCCGTGCCGGACCGGGATCACACCCCTCCCCGCGGGACGCGCGCAGAGGATCGCCACTCTTGCGGCCCGCTACCCGGGGCAGCTGAAGGCGGCCGGGCCGCTCGAAATCTCGGAGGCCGAGGCCGTGCACGCCGTCCAGGCGGAGCGCGTGCGGCATCTCGAAGACGTGCTCGAGCGCCGGACCCGGCTCTGGCTCGGCTCCGAGGCGATGCGCCGGGCGGCGGGGCCGGTCGCCGGCTGGATGGCGCCGCACCTGGGTTGGGATGATGGGGCCCGGGCCCGCGAGGTGAGCCGAGTCGTGGACGCGCTCGATGAGGAAAGCGAAATAGTCGAGGCCGCGCGGAACGCGCCGGGGGAGGCAGGGTGAGAGCCGAATTCATTCTCGCGATAGACCAGGGCACCACGGGCACGACGGTACTCGCCTTCGACCGCGCGGGAAGCCTCCGCGCGCGCGGATACGCGGAGCTTCCGCAGCATTTCCCGCGCCCGGGCTGGGTGGAGCACCGCGGCGAGGAGATCTGGGGAACCACGCTGCGCGCGCTTCGCGTGGCGTTGAGACCGCTCGGAGGAGCGCGCGCGCGGATCGCGGCAATCGGGCTCACGAACCAACGCGAGACGACCTTGGTCTGGGACCGCGCGAGCTCGAAGCCGGCCGCGCCCGCGATCGTCTGGCAGGACCGCCGCACGGCGGAACGCTGCGCGGCCTTGAAGCGCGCCGGTAACGAGGCCGAGGTATCCCGCCGCACGGGTCTCAAGCTGGACCCCTACTTCTCGGGCACGAAGCTCGAGTGGCTGCTCCGAAACGTGGGGGGGCTCCGGGCCCGCGCGCGGCGAGGCCGCCTCGCCTTCGGCACCGTCGATTCGTGGCTCCTGTGGCGGCTCACCGGGGGGAGAGCCCACGCCACGGATGCCACCAATGCGAGTCGGACTCTTCTCTACGACATTCGCCGCCACCGGTGGGATCCCGACCTGCTTCGTCTCTTCGGGGTGCCCGATTCCATGCTTCCCGAAGTGCGCCCCTCGCGCGCCGACTTCGGCGTCACCCGTGGAGTTCCCGGGCTCCCCGACGACGTGCCGGTGCTCGGGATCGCGGGGGACCAGCAGGCGGCGCTCTTCGGGCAAGGCTGCGTCGAGGCGGGCGGACTCAAGAACACCTACGGGACGGGTTGCTTCCTCCTGCTCCACACCGGCTCCAAGCTCGTTCGGTCGCGGAGCGGGCTCCTGACAACGATTGCCTGCGGCCCGCGGGGCGAGCCGCGCTACGCGCTCGAGGGGAGCGTCTTCATCGCGGGCGCCGCGATTCAGTGGCTCCGCGACGGTTTGGGAATCTTGAAAAGCGCCGAGCAGAGCGAAGCGCTCGCCCGCCAGGTCCCCGACGCGGGAGGCACCATCCTCGTTCCGGCCTTCGCGGGCCTCGGCGCCCCCTACTGGAGACCCGAGGCGCGCGGGATCTGGTGCGGGTTGACGCGTGGCACGACCCGGGCGCATCTGATCCGCGCGGCGCTCGAATCGATCGCCTATCAGTCTCGAGATCTCGTCGAAGCGATGGAGCGCGAGTCGGGCGTAGGCGTGCGCGTGCTGCGGGTCGACGGCGGGGCGTCCCTCAACGCGTTTCTGATGCAATTTCAGGCGGACCTCCTGGGTATTCGCATCGCCCGGCCCGGCCTTGTCGAGACGACCGCGCTCGGCGCGGCGCTCCTCGCGGGAATCGGGACGGGATGGTGGAAGCGAAGCACGGAGCTCAGGGCCCTGAGAGGAGGCAGGCGCGAGTTTCGTCCGCGGATGCGGCGTGCCGAGCGCGATCGGCTCTATCGCGGATGGAAGGACGCCGTGGGGGTGTTGCTGGGCGCGGGCTCCCCGTGACGCGGCCGTCCCAGGGTCCGCTCGAGCCAGGCCACGACCTCTTCCAAGATCGCCGGACCCTCGGGCTCGTTCAGAACCTCGTGAAAAAGCCCCGGGTACTCCCGGTAGGTCACCCTGCCCGGCTTCGCGGCCCGGGCCCACAGCGCGGATCCCACGCAGCTCGTCACGGGATCGGCCTGCCCCTGGATGAGCAGGGTCGGGATCGAGAGCGTCCCGGCGGCCTTGGCGAGCGAGCGGCGGATCGATTGCAGCTCCAGAAAGAGCCGCGCGCTGATCCGGAAATGGACGTACGGGTCCGCGCGGTGCGCACGGATCACTTCCGGGTCGTGCGTGAGGAGCGACGGCGGAATTTGATTTCCCTGAGTGAACGCCGGCCACAAAAGCCCGATCAGGCGCGCGGCGTGAACCTTGAGCGCGGCCGGGCGGAGCGACAGCTCGAACGGGGGGGCCGAGAGAACGAGGGCGTCGATGGAGCCCGGGTTCCGGAGGGCCCAATCGAGCGCGACGAGCGCGCCCATGCTGTGCGCCAAGAGCGCCCAGCGCCGCTCGCCTTCCTGTTCGCGGAGCATTTCCATCCAGCGCGTGACCGCCACCCGGTAATCGTCCCAGGAGCGGAGGTGTCCGCGTTTTCCCTCCGATCGCCCGTGGCCCGGCAGATCGAGCGCGCAGGCCGCAAATCCACGCGCCGCGAGCGTCCGGCCGACCCGCTCCCAGCGCCCCGAATGGTCGCCCAGGCCGTGGATGATCCCAACCGCGGGGGCCGAAGCGTCGTCTCCCCACGCGCGCGCGAAGAGCTGACCCCCGGGCACCTCGAACCATGTGTCACGGGACGTTGTTTCGAGCAAATCCCCTCCACGGTACCGGCGCGTGTCGGCGCACGGTCCCACAATACAGGAATCCTCCGGGGGCGGCGAGAATCCGGACCCCGGCGCCCGAATCTAATGTGGCATGGCCACCCAGGACGATACCCGCACTCTGGACGCCTACTCGCACGCCGTGGTCAAGGCGGTGGAGCGCGTCAGCCCGTCGGTCGTGAACATCGAGACGAGGCGCGCGGCGTCTCAAGGGCAGCCGGTCCGGGACCCGCGCGGGCTCGGCGGCAGCGCCTCCGGTTTCATCTTCACTCCCGACGGCTTCATCCTCACGAATAGCCACGTCGTCCACGGCGCGGAATCCATCCACGTGACGCGCGCCGACGGACAGGCGCGCGAAGCCCAGCTCGTCGGCGACGATCCTGAAACGGACCTCGCGGTCGTGCGGATCGGGCCCGACTCGCTCGTTCCTGCCTCGCTCGGCGATTCCGGGGCCGTGCGCGTCGGCCAGGTCGCGATCGCGATCGGGAACCCGTACGGATTCCAGACCACCGTGACCACGGGGGTTGTGAGCGCATTGGGACGATCGCTGCGCGCGCAATCCGGACGCCTGATCGACAACATCATCCAGACCGACGCGGCGCTGAACCCGGGAAACTCGGGCGGCCCGCTCGTCGACTCGCGCGGCGAGGTAATCGGCGTGAACACCGCTGTGATCATGCCGGCCCAGGGGCTTTGCTTCGCAATCGGGATCAACACCGCGAAGTTCGTGGCGGCCCGCCTCATCCGCGACGGCAAGGTCACGCGGAGCTACATCGGGGTCGGCGGGCAGACCGTCCAGGTGGCGCGCCGGGTGGCGCGTTTTCATCAACTTTCCGTGGGGAGCGGAGTTTTGGTACTCTCTATTGAGGCGGGCGGGCCCGCCGAGCGAGCCGGCGTGCGGCTGGGCGACATCATCGTCGGCTTCAACAGCCAGCCCGTCAGGGGAATCGACGATCTGCAGCAGATGCTCACCGAGCAACAGGTGGGCGTCCCGTCGCAAATAATGGTTCTCAGGCGGACCGAGAAGCTCGACCTCGAGGTTCGGCCTGGAGTCTCCCCGAGCGGCACGGTCGCCAAGGGCTAGAGCCGGCCGGCATCGCTGCCGCTGGTTTTTTGTCTCGCCGAATTTTCGCTTCACCCGTGCGCAAGACCATGAAGAGATAGGGAGGCCTGATCGCGTCATGTCTCGTTCGGAACGAATCGCCGCGCGGCGTCGGCTCTGTTGGCCCGCGCTGACGCTTCTCTTCGCGCTCGCGCCGCACCCCGCGGGCGCGGCCGTCCTTCTCGAAACCAATCCCGACAGCACCCTCACGGTCACCATTCAAAAGATCGAAGGCGCCCCGATCTCGCTCGACGAAGCCTTGCGCCTCGCGTTGATCCAAGCCACGAGGGTCCGCGAGGCGGAAGCCGCGATGCGAGCCGCGCGCGGGGCGCTCCGGCACGAGAGCGGCGCCTTCGATCCGGAGCTTTTTCTCGACGCGAATCGCACCGGAGTCGAGCAACCGACCGCGTCCCCGTTTTCAGGGGGCGCGCCTCTGCCTTCCGGGGCGACGCTCGTCAAGACGACCCAGACCCAGGCCTCGACCGGGGCTCGGGTCACGCTGCCGACCGGCACCGAGCTATCGGCCTCGCTCCTGACGACGAAGCGTGAGACCAACTCCACGTTCTCTCTGCTCGAGCCGCAGTACGATACCGACGGCGTGCTGAGCGTGAAGCAGCCCCTCCTGAAGGGATTCGGACCGGGTACCTGGGGAGATCGCTCCGCGGCGGCCCGCGAGTTCGAAGCGGCCCGCGCGCGTTACGAAGATGCGGTTCTGGACGTGCGCGCTCAGGTGGAGCGCGCGTACTGGGATCTCTACGCGGCCGTACGCGACTACGGGGTCCAGCAGATCATCCGCGGCCGGGCCAAGGCTCTCCTCGACGAGACGGAGCTTCGGGCGGGGACGGGGCTCGTGGGGCCGGGCGCTGTCGCGAACGCACGGGTCTTCCTCGCGCAGCAGGAACAGGCGGTGCTCGATGGCGAGGAAACGCTCGACCAGGTCTCCGACCGGGTCGCGACCCTGATCGGCAGGCGCCCCGAGGCGGGCGCCGCGCGATTCAAACCCACCAACGAGCCGCCCCGGGAGTTCAACGTGGAGCCCGAGGAATCGCTCGTCGCGCGCGTCTTGCGCGACAGCCGGGAGCTCCAGAGCGCCGAGCGGGAGCTGGCCGCGGCGCGCGCGCGCACCTCGAGCGCATGGTGGAACAAGCTGCCGGCGCTCGATCTGAGAGGCTCGATGGGGGGGAAGGGGCTCTCGGGAACCGGGCGGGATTTCACCAACCCGTTCACGGGCCAACCCGACCGGATCAATCTCGACGGCGGGTTCGCCGACACGTGGAGCCAGGTCCGGAAGCGCGAATTCCCCACGTGGAGCGCGGGGCTATCGCTCAGCATTCCGATCGGCTTCCGGTCGGGGGCGGGGGACCACCAGCGCCTGCGGGCCGAGGCGGATCAGGCAGAGCAGCAGATGATCGCGATGAGGCGCTCGCTCGAAGAACGGGTGCGTGCGGGCTATCGCGAGCTGGTCCACGCGTCGAAACGGAGGGAGGCGGCGCAAACCGGCGTCAACGCCTCACTCGAGCAGGTGCGTATCGGGATCGTCCAGTACCGCAACGGAAAAACGACCGCCTTCGAGCTGACGCGCGTTGCCGCGGATCTGGCCACGGCGCAACAGCGGCTATCCCAGGCCCTCGTGCGGACCGCCAAGGCGGTTGCCGATTTGAAGCGTCTGACGTCGGAAGGGCTGTCTCCGACAAAAACCCAATGAGGGAGACTGAATCCATGATTGCCCCATCAACCGTCACGGCCCGGCTCGGGCGCTGGGCTCGACCGGCGGCTTTGATCCTCTTCATCAGCGTCGCAGGCTGCGCCGGAGGCGGAGGCGCGGGCGGCTTTCGGCCGCCGCCCATGCCGGTGGAGACAGCTTCGGTCATCCAGGAGCCCGTTGCGGATCGATTCGAGGCGGTCGGCACCATCGAAGCCGCGGACGCGATCACGGCCGTTTCGGAAATCGACGGCCTGGTCGTCGACCTTCCCTTCCGCGAAGGAAGCACCGTGGAACGCGGCGGGATCATCGCCCAGTTGGACGACGCCGAGCTGCGCGCCGAGGTCGAGCGCACGGAGGCGCTTCGCGACCAGGCCCTAAACACCTACAATCGGGTGGAGGCCGTCGTGAACCAGGGCGCCGGCGCCCAGCAAGATCTGGACGACGCCGCGGCGGCCCTCAAGGTGGCCGAAGCGAATCTCGCCCTCGCCAAGGCGCGGCTTTCGAAGACGAGGATCGTCGCCCCCTTCGCGGGAATCCTGGGCGCGCGCCGGGTGAGTCCGGGGGCGTTCATCCGCGCGGGCCAGGCGATCACCGACTTGGCGAAGCTCGACGAGCTGCGCGTGAATTTCTCGGCCCCGGAGCGATACGTTCCGCTGCTCCGGCGTGGGGCGGAAGTCAGGATATCGACGACCGCCTATCCCGGATACGAGCTCAAGGGCCGCGTCGACGTGGTCGAGCCCGTGCTCGATCCCGGCACGAGGAGCGCGCGCATCGTCGCGCGCCTGCGCAATCCGGGGGGCAGATTCCGGCCGGGCATGTCGGCCAACGTCTCGGCGGTGCTGGGTCAGCGCCCCAAGGCGCTCACGATCCCGAGCGAGGCGGTATTCGCGGAAGGGGACCAATCGTTCGCGTACGTCGTGAAGCCGGATAGCACCGTGACCCGCAGCGCGCTCACGCTGGGGACGCGGCTTTCCGACGCCGTCGAGGTGGTGAAGGGCCTGGAGCCCGGCATGATGGTCGTCCGCACCGGGCACCAGAAGCTCTTCGAAGGAGCGAAGGTGATCCCCGTCTCGAGCCGGCCCGGCGGTGAGAGCGGAGGAGTGGCTCAATGAAGCTCAGCGAAGTCTCCATACGGCGCCCCGTCTTTGCGACGGTGATGAGCCTCGCGATCATCCTGTTCGGGGTGATTTCGTTCACGCGGCTCCCGGTACGCGAGTACCCGGACATCGACCCGCCGATCGTCTCGATCACGACGTTTTATCGCGGCGCGAGCCCGAACGTGGTCGAGACCGAGGTCACCGATGTTCTGGAAGAGCAGCTCGCGACGCTCGAGGGGGTGAAGACGATCCAATCCTCGAGCCTCGAGCAGGGCTCCAGCATCACCGTCGAATTCGAGCTGAGCCGAAACGTGGAGCAGGCTGCGAACGACGTGCGTGACAAGGTTGCGCGCGTGCGGGGCCAGCTCCCGAGGGAAGCGGACGACCCGATCGTCGCCAAGGTGGACGTGAACGCCCAGCCGATCGTGTGGCTCGCCCTTTCCAGCACGAGCCACAACGGTCTGGAGCTGACCGAGACCGCCGAGCTGGTCCTCAAAGATCGCCTCCAGCATGTTCCGGGAGTCGGATCGATCTTCATCGGCGGCGGGCGGCGCTACGCGATGCGCGTCTGGCTTGATCCGCTGCGGATGGCGAGCCGCGGAATTACCACGCAGGACGTGGAGCGCGCCATCCGGGAGGAAAACGCCGAAATCCCGGGGGGCCGGGTCGAGGGGAAAGGACGCGAGTTCGCGGTCCGGACGCGCGGGGAGCTGACCAAACCCGACGAGTTCGCGTCGCTCGTCGTCTCCCAGTCGGGCAACGACGTCGTTCGCCTCGGAGACGTAGCGAGGGTCGAAGTCGGTCCCGAGGACGAGCGGACCGCGGTCCGCTGGAACGGGCAGCAGGCGGTCGGGCTCGGAATCATCAAGCAATCCAAGGCGAGCACGCTGGATGTGGCGTCCGGAGTCCGGAAGATCTTGCCCGAGCTGAGGCAGTTGATTCCGCCCGGGATGATCCTCGACGTCGCCTACGATTCATCGAGCTTCATCCAGGATTCGATCAACGAGGTCTCGCATACGATCCTCATCGCGATGTGTCTCGTGGTGCTCGTGATCATCGTCTTCCTCAAGAGCTTCCGCGCCACGTTCATACCCGCGGTCGCGATCCCGATCTCGATTGTCGGCGCCCTGGCGGTGGCCTACTTCCTCGGATTCACCATCAACATCCTGACGCTCCTCTCGCTGGTTTTGGCGATCGGCCTCGTGGTGGACGACGCAATCGTCATGCTGGAGAACGTGTATCGCCATCTGGAAATGGGAAAAACCCGCAGGCAAGCGGCCCTCGATGGGTCGAAGGAGATCGGGTTCGCGATCATGGCGACGACGATCTCGCTCGTCGCGGTCTTCGTGCCGGTCGCTTTCCTCCAGGGGACGGTGGGACGGCTCTTCAACGAGTTTGGGATCACGCTGGCGGTCGCCGTGCTGATCTCCGGATTCGTCGCGCTCTCGCTCACGCCGATGCTCACCTCGCGGATGCTCAAGCCGCTCCACGGCGGATCCGACACGTGGGCGTCGCGGACCTTCGACGCCTTCTTTGACTGGTTGAACCGGTTCTACGATCGCGTGCTTCGTGGCGCCCTGCGTCACCGGGGGCGCGTGTTCGGTGTGGCGGCGCTCCTCGTCTTGATCGCGGGGGCCGCCTTCTTCTTCATGAGGCGCGAGCTGGTTCCGACCGAAGACCGCGGGATCGCATTCGGAATCGTGATCGCGCCCGAAGGCTCGACCCTTCTCTACACGGATCGCTACATGCGCCAGATCGAGTCGATTCTGCTCCGGCTTCCCGAGCGGAGGGGGCTGTTCACCGCCACCGGTTTGGGATTCGGGGGACCGGGCCAGGTGACCAACGGGTTCATTTTCGTGAATCTGAAGCCCCGGCATGAGCGGCACAAATCGCAGCAGCAGATCGTCCAGGAGCTTTTCCCGCAGCTCTTCTCGATACCGGGTGTCTTGGCGTTCGTGATCAACCCGCCTAGCCTCGGCGGAAGGTTCTCGTCCTCCGCAGTCGAATACGTTCTCGAAGCGGATAGCTACGAGGAGCTGCGGCAGGCGACCGCGACGATGATGGCGAAGGCTTCGCAACTCGCGATCGGGAAGCCGCCGAAGGCCTTTCCCTATCTGATCAACCTCGATTCCGACCTGAAGCTCAACAAGCCTCAGCTCGAGATCTCGATCGACCGCGACCGGGCCGCGGGGTTGGGTGTCTCGGTGACGGAAATCGGCACGACGCTCGAGACGTTGCTCGGCGGCCGCGAGGTCACCGATTTCAAGCGCGGGTCCAAGCAGTACCACGTGATCGCGCAGGTCCCCGCCTCCGGGCGCGCGACGCCCGACGTGATCGAGGAGATCTACGTACGGGGCAACGAGGGGCTGGTTCAGCTCGCAAATGTCGTGAAGGTGAAGGAGACCGTGGCCCCGAAGGAGCTCAACCACTACAACCGCGTCCGCTCGGCGACGATCAGCGCGAACCTGATCCCCGTTGTCTCCCTGGGACAAGCCCTGGATGACCTGGACAGGATCGCCCAGGCCGATTTGCCACCGACCGTCCGCCACGAGCTCGCCGGGCAGTCGAAGGAGTTCCGCGAATCGAGCAACAGCCTCTACTTCCTGTTTCTCCTCGCGGTGGTATTCATCTACCTCGTGCTCGCCGCCCAGTTCGAGAGCTTCATCCACCCGCTCACCATTCTCCTGTCCGTGCCGCTGGCCGTGGTCGGGGCCCTGATCTCGCTCTTCGTCTTTGGCCAGAGCATGAACATATTCTCGCAGATCGGGCTCATCATGCTCATCGGGCTCGTGACGAAAAATTCGATCCTGATTGTCGAGTACTCGAACCAGCTTCGAGCCAGGGGACGCGAGGTCACGGAGGCCGTCGTGGAGGCCGCGAAGATCCGGCTTCGTCCGATCCTCATGACCTCCTTCGCCACGGTATTCGGGATTCTGCCGATCGCGATCGGCTTCGGGGCCGGAGCGGAATCACGGCGTCCGCTGGGGATCGCGGTGGTAGGAGGACTTATCTTTTCGACCTTCCTCACCCTTCTCCTTGTTCCGTCCATGTACACCCTGCTGGCAAGGTTTTCCAGGGCCGAGGGAGGAGAGGCTGCGGAAAGGGCAGTCGCGACGCCCGCCCGAGAGCAGGGAGCACCCGAGCCCGAAGAGACGCTCGTCGCCGCAAGAACCTCGAAATGAAAGAGCCGCTTTAGAATTTTGCTGCGTCCGTAGCTTTACGCGAGCGAGAGCGCACGCAACGGGAGACTTGCTGGCCTCCTAGGTACACGCTTCTTTCGGCGTAATGGGTGCTCTTCTTGCACGCTCCGATGCATCTCGCATTCCAGCAACACTCAGGTAATCCCCGACCCCAAAATCAGGAAATGGCACAGAATCTGCGGAGGTTCTGGGAAACCCCAATCGCCGGCGATTTAGTACATCTCAGCACCCCAGCAAAGGAAGGCTTATGGGCCACCGTCGCCGGCGGCTATCCGTCTGCGCAACAAGCGTCGCGATTCTCGTCTCACTCGTCCCGGCTGTCCCTTCCGTATTCACACCTAATCCGGCATTCGCCGCGTCGGCCACGCTTCTCTGGACCGCGCCCGGAGACGATGGTTCGGTGGGGCGCGCCTCACAGTACGCCCTTCGGATCAGCACGAACGCGATCTCCGCAAAGGACACGCTCTCCTGGTGGAATGCCGCCACGAGCCTGAGCATGGCCGGAAAGATCCCGGCGGTCGCCGGCACGCTCGACTCCACGGTTGTGAGCGGGCTCACCTCGGGCACGCGCTATTACGCGATCATTCGCGCCGCGGACGAGGTGCCGAATTGGAGCGGCTTCTCGAACGTCGCGGCGATCGATGCCGCCCTCGTTGCCGCGGTCACGGTGACCGGGACGGTGAGGGAATCCTCGACGGGGATCGCGATCGGAGGCGCGGCGGTGCACGAGAGCGGGAGCGGCGTCATCGTGTATACGCAGCCCGACGGCACATACTCCCTTTCGGTACCCGCGGGGACGCTCAGCATCACCGCGTCCAAGTACGGCTACAGCCCGGTGACCTCGAGCGTCGCCGCCGCCTCGGCAAGCTCGAAGACGCTCGACTTCACGCTCCCCAAGATTCCGACCGGAACGCTCTCCGGCGTCGTGTTCCGGGCCAACGACGGGACATTCGTGAGCGGGGCCGAGATCACTTCCCCCGGCACGCCGCTCCAGGGGGTGACAGGATCCGACGGCAAATTCGCTTTGGTTGTTCCGCAGAGCACCGTGACCCTCCGCTGCGACCGGCCGGGCTTCAAGCTCTTCACAAGGAGCGTGACGATCACGGCCGGGAAAGCCCAGGTGGTCAATTTCTCGCTGACGCCCGCCGTCTATTACGACGACGCTGAGACCGACATGGGGTGGAGCCTGAGCGCGGTGGGAGACGACGCTGTGACCGGGAAATGGGTTCGCGCGGCTCCGGTCGGCACGATCGCCGGGACGGTGGAAGTGCAGCCCTCCAAGGACCACACGCCCGGCGCCGGGACCGCGTGCTTCGTCACGGGCAATGGCACCAAGGCCACGGACCTCGGCGAAGCGGACGTGGACGGCGGTCGCACCACGCTCACGAGCCCTGCCCTTCGCCTCGCGGGAATTGTGGATCCGCGGATCGTCTATTGGCGCTGGTTCAGCAACGACGCGAGCTCCAACCCCGGAGAAGATGCTTTCCTCACACAGATCTCGAATAACGGAGGGGCGTGGGTCACCGTCAGCAATCTGTACACGACGCGTAACTACTGGGAGAGGATGGAGATTGCCGTAAAGAGCTATTTCTCCCAGCCGGGCAACGTGCAGGTGCGCTTCATCGCCAAGGACCTCGGGAACACGTCGATTGTCGAGGCGGCGATCGACGACCTGATGTACTACTCCGGGACCACCGTGACCGCCGTTTACGAGGAAGAAGGAGCCCCCTCGCCGGGGCTGGTCATCGGCGCTCCGAGGCCCTCCCCTACGCGCGGGCCCACAGAGATCAGCCTCGAGCTCCCCAAAGCCGCGGAGATCGTGGCAGACATCTTCAACGTTCAGGGGAGGCTGGTCCGGACCCTCGGCCGGCGCACTCTGCCGGCGGGACGCCACATGCTGCGATGGGACGGGAGGCTCGACGCGGGGGGCAACGCCGCGTCCGGCGTGTACTGGCTCAAGGTTGGGGCCGGAGACGTGGAGAAGCGCTTCAAGCTCGTGGTCGTGCGCTAGCGCCCGCCCCGGCGCGCCACGCCGTAGCGCGCCACGCCGTAGCGCGCCACCGTCGCTGTTCGTGCCCCCCGCGGTCAGGAAAATCCTTGCCAGTGCGCGCGGCTCGGGGCAACATGGTGCGCTTCGAACGCTGATAGGTTCTTCGAGGGCACCCGATGGAAGCGGCGGCGCACCCCCACAGTCACGAGCCGGTCCCGAGCCGATGGCCGATCATCACGGCGTTGGGCGCCGGGCTGATTCCGGTCGGGCTTGTGTCCGCGGCCCACGGCTGGAAGCAAGGGCTCGGCGTTCTGATGCTGGGCTTCGCCGTCATGCTCTACGGGGCTTCCCGGTGGTGGGCGGAGCTCCTTCACGACCGCTTCTTCGGCAGCGAGGCCGTGGATGCCGAGAGACGCCTCACGACGGCGATGGCGTTCTTCATCGCCTCGGAAGCCGCGATTTTCGCCTCCTTCTTCGCGGCGCTCATCTACGCGCGGCACCATGCTCCCTCCTGGCCGCCCCAGGGAATGCCGCATTTCGAGATCTTCGTTCCGGCGGTCAACACGTTCATCCTTCTCTTCAGCAGCGTGACCCTCCACCTGGGGCACGCCGCGCTGGAGCGGGACCGCCGCGACGGAGTGATCGCCTCGATCCTCATGACGATCTTCCTGGGCGCGATCTTCCTCTGCGGCCAGGCTTACGAATACGGCTTCCTGAACGGATCGGCGTTCAGTATCAAGAGCGGGATCTTCGGGACCACGTTCTTCATGCTCACCGGCTTCCACGGGCTCCACGTCCTGATGGGGCTGATCTTTCTCAACGTGGTCTACGGGGCGGTGCTCCGCGGCCGGATCACGCCGCAGCAGCACTTCCCGTTCCGGGCGGCGTCCTGGTACTGGCACTTTGTGGACGTGGTCTGGCTGTTCGTGTTCACCATCGTCTACCTCCTGTAGCGATGCGGGCCCGGCTGCGCACGGCTTTGCTGGTCGGGGCCCTCCTCGCCGCCCCATCCTGCCAGTGGGCGGGGGACACGAAGGCCGCCCGCGTCTCCTTCGCAGCGCTCAAGGAAAGCGTCGAGGATGTGAACGCGCGCTTGACCTCCGCCGTCGAGGAGGGTTCCGGCGATCGCGTCCTTGGCCTCGATCGCGAGCTGAACACCGTCCTCGACGCTGCCATGAATCAATCCTCCGCGATGAACATCCTGGATCGCGAGCATCTCTCGATCAGCGTCGCCACGGCGCGGCGATGCCTCACGGCCATGGACCGGTACGCGCAGTCCGGAGACGCGGAGCTCTTGCGCGCGCAGAACCAGCAGCTCCAGCCCACGATCGTAGAGATCCAGGAGCTCCTCGACCGCGCCGACCGCACGACCACCGCCGAGTGATGTGACGCCGGAATCCGATCCCCTCGAGGCGCTCGCCGCGGAAGCGGACACGGCTCTCCAAGACGGGGAATACGAGATCGCGCTCGAGCTGTTCGAGGATCTGCTGCGGCAGGATCCCCAACATTGGGGCGCCATGCTGGGCCGGGTCGAATGCATCCACCTCCTCTGGAGAAGCGACGAAGCGCTGGGCGCCGTGCGCGCCCTGGCGCCGCCCGCGGAGGAGGAGGACGATCCCGAGCGCGCGGAGCTGGAAGGGATGGTTCTCGAAGCGCTGGGACGCTTCGAGGAGGCGGACCGCTTCTTCGCCGAGGCGCATCGGATCGCGCCCGAGGATTTCTCCCTGCCGATCCGGCTTTCGCCCGAGGATTTCAAGGGTATGCTCGACAAGGTGCTGGCCTCGTTGCCGCGGGTGATCCGCGAGGCTGTGCTCGAGGTGCCGGTCTTGGCGGAGCCGAAGCCGACGCGCGAGATTGCGGAGCACGAGCCGGCCATCAACCCCGAGGTCCTGGGCCTATTCGTGGGCACGCCGGTGGGGCAGAAGCTTCGGGGTGGGAGCGGCTACGGCGACGTGGTGCTTCTCTTTCAGAAGAACCTGGAACGGGCGGGACGGAGCCGCCAAGAGGTTTCGAAGGAGATGAAGATCACCCTCCTCCACGAATACGGGCACTATCTGGGGTTCGATGAGGAAGAGCTGGAGCATCTCGGGTTGGGGTAGAGCATGACGGCTCGAAGGATCGCGATCGTCGGCGCGGGTCCGATGGGTTTGGAAGCGGCGCTCTTCGCGCGTCACGCGGGCCACGAAGTCACGGTCTTCGAGTCGGCCAGCGTCGGGGAGCACTTTCGTCTGTACGGTCCCGTTCCCCTTTTTACCCCGTTTCACATGAACTCGACCGATCTGGGTCGCAGCCGGCTTCGCGCCGCGGGCATCAAGCTCCCCGGCAATGAAGAGACGCTCACGGCCGCGGAGCTCCGCGAACGCTACATTCTCCCCCTCTCACGCCTCCCCGAGCTGAACGATGCCGTCCAGGAGGGCGCCAAGGTCGCGGCGATCGCGCGCGAGGGGACCACGAAATCGCGGTCGATTGCCGCGACCGGGGATCGCTCGCGCTCGCGCAGACCGTTCCTCCTCCGCGTCGAGTCATCGAAGGGCGGCGCGCGCTGGGTCCGCGCGGACGTCGTGATCGACGCCAGCGGAGTCTATGCCACGGCGAACGCCACGGGGCCGGGAGGGCTGGCGGCCTTCGGGGAGGACGCCCTCGGAGAGAGGCTGGAGCAGCGCCTTCCCGCGATCTCGGGCGGGGCAAGCTCCCGCTACGCGGGAGCGCGGATCCTGCTCGTGGGCGACGGACGCTCCGCGGCAAACGCGATCGTCGATTTCGACGCCTTGGTGCGCGCGGGAGGCGCTGGCGCGCGGACGCGCGTGGCGTGGGTTCATCGCGATCGCGGCGAGGAGGTCTTCGCTCCGGTGCCCCAGGCGGAGCTCGAGCTCCTCCCGGTCCTGCGCGAGCTGGACCGGCGCGCGAACCGGATCGCGCGCGAGGTGGGGTGGATGACCCGGTACCCGGGCGCCACGGTGACGTCCTATCGGACGCTCGCGTCCGGGGCCCTCGAAGCCACGCTTGCCGATTCGCGAGGGAAGGAGAACCTGGTCGAGGTGGATCGCGTGCTCGCGCTCGTCGGCTATCGCCCGGACCTCTCGCTCTTCCGCGAGCTCCAGATCCACCTCTGCTATGCCTCGGAGGGTCCCATGGCGCTGGCTTCGGCGATCCTCGCGTCGCAGGGGAAGGAGCCCGCGGCGGTGCAGGGATGCCTTGGGCAGGTCTCGCATGGTCCGGAGAGCCTGAAAAGCCCCGAGCCGGATTTCTACCTTCTGGGCTCGAAGAGCTACGGCCGCAATCCCAACTTCCTCCTGACGCTCGGCCACCGGCAGATCGCCGACGCGTTCGCTTTGATCGGCGCAGCGGAACCCCGGCTCAACGTGGCGTCGGGCTGACCCGGCCGCTGTCGGGGCCCAGCCCCCCGAAGTGGCGCACGAGCGCCCGCTTCGCCAGCGCGTAGCCGGGCCAGCGGCGCACCACCTCGGTCCACACCGCGCGGGCCGAGTCCACTTTCCCTGCGCTGTAGAGCGCGACCCCGAGGTTGTTGAGGTAATCGGGCCTGGGCCCCGAAAGCCGGATCGCTTCGCGAAAACGCGCCACCGCGGCGGCGTACTGGCGCTTCAACGTGAGGCAGTTTCCGAGGTCGTAGTAGGCATCGTGCCGACCTGGCCCGCGCCGGATTCCCTCCTCGAGCACGGGGATCGCCTCGTCGTAGCGTCCCAGGTTGTAGAGGGCCGCGCCGGTCTTGACCCAGTAGCGCGGGTTCGTGGGCTCGGCCGCCCGCGCCCGCTCCGCATGGATCAGCGCGCGAGCGTGGTCATTGCGATCCTCATGGTAACTCGCGAGAAGCTCGTTCCCGTAGGCCCGCCCATAGGCCGTGATTTTCGCCCCCGGCCCGACAAGCGTCTCGAACCGGCGGATTCCCGAAGCCTCGTTCGCGTTCACGAGGACGAAGGAGAGCATGGCGCCCGTGCCAAGCATCGCGAGCGCCGCGGCGCGCCTCCCTCGAAGCGGGGCTTTGGGAATCGAGCATCCCGCCCTCGCTCCCAGCAAGGCGAGCGGGAGGAGGAGGAGCGACGTCAGGTCCCAGTCCTGGGCGGGAGGCACCGGGAGGACGAGCGCTGCGGCGATGATGAGACCGGGCAGGGCGGCAGCGGCGAGGAACGTCGCGGCGGCATCGCGACCGGAACCCATCCGCGTCGTCGCGTCGCGGTCGGCCCCGGGGCCCACGCCGGCGGACAGAAGCAGGAGCGCCGGAACCGGGAGGACGAGAAGAGCCGCGTTCAACAGATCCCACGCGTGTCCGAGCGAAAGCGGAGTGTACGGTTTCGCGAACACCGCGATGTCGTGCCCCGGCTGCACGGCGCGGGCCACGATCTTGAAGGATACGAGCCATTCCGAAGGCTGGAATCCCAATAGGATCAGGATTGCGGCGACCCCAGCGAGCGGCAGAACGGCAAGGACGGCGCGATGGAGGAGCGGCTGTTTGCCCCGGGAAAGCAGATAGAGGTAGGAGGGAGCGAGATAGAGGGCCGCCAAGTGGAACGTGATCG
>VBOW01000069.1 GCA_005893275.1 Candidatus Eisenbacteria bacterium
GATGTATCCGAAGTAGAGCTGGGCCAGCCCCAGCGTGGCGAGCACCGCGAACGCGGCCGCGCGGGACCCGGTTCTGGGCGAGATCTCCGTGGCGATTCCCCACAGGATCGCCGCGGCGGCCACGCCGCAGAGGATGGACAGGATGCCGACGGTCGACGCCTCGATGGGGATTCCGAGCGCGCGCAAGATCAGGGCATATCCGGTCCAGGTCGCCGCCGCGAGCGGCTCGCTGTAGGGATTCGGCTTGCCGGACCGGATTCCCTGGA
>VBOW01000070.1 GCA_005893275.1 Candidatus Eisenbacteria bacterium
ACATGTCGGTGGAGCTGATCACGCCGATCGCGATGGAGAAGGAGCTTCGGTTCGCGATCCGCGAGGGCGGTCGCACCGTCGGCGCCGGCGTCGTAACGGAGATCCTCGAGTAATGCCAACGACCGCGCCGGCAGGACAGAGAATCCGCATTCGTTTGCGGTCGTACGACCACGCCGTGCTCGATCAGTCGGCGGGCGAGATCGTGCGCACCGCGAAGCGTACCGGCGCCCGCACCGCGGGGCCCATTCCGCTTCCGACGCAGCGTTCCGTGTACACCGTGCTTCGTTCGCCGCACGTGGACAAGAAATCGCGGGAGCAATTCGAGGTCCGCGTCCACAAGCGGCTCATCGATATCGTGAAGTCGACCCCGCAGACGATCGACGCCTTGATGAAGCTCGATCTCCCGGCGGGGGTCGACATTGAAATCAAGCTCTAACCGGGACCAACCATGATCGGCTTGCTCGCGGAAAAAATCGGGATGACCCAGCTCTTCGACGAGCAGGGGCGCGTCACGCCGGTGACGGTGCTGGCGGCCGGGCCGTGCCCGATCGTCCAGGTCAAGACGCCGGAAACGGACGGCTACGCCGCGCTCCAGATCGGCTTCGGCCGGAAGCGCGAGTCATTGATCCCGAAGGGGCTGCAAGGGCATTTGAAGAAGCACAACGCGGCCGGCGTCCGCGCGCTCAAGGAAGTCCGCGTCGAGGACACATCGGAGTTCCAAGTCGGCCAGGAGCTGACCGTCTCGCTCTTCGAGGTCGGCAGCAAGGTCGACGTCATCGGCGTTTCGAAAGGGCGCGGATTCGCGGGCGTGATCCGGCGGCACCACTTTACGTGCGGGAGGGAGACCCACGGGTGCGTGACGCACAAGCAGCCGGGCTCGATCGGCGCGAGCGCCTATCCAAGCCGCGTGATCAAGGGGAAGCGACTGCCGGGCCGTATGGGCGGCGCGCGCGTGACGGTGAAGAACCTCCACGTGGTGGGCGTCGACCCCGAGCAGCATCTGATCTGGGTCCGCGGCTCGATTCCGGGGCCGCCCAAAAGCACGGTCCTGATCCGGAAGAACGGGTAAGACGATGGCGAAGGCGAAACGATACGGGAGCGACGGAAAAGAGCTTGGCTCGGTCGATCTTCCCAAAGAGCTTTTCGAGGCCCCGATCCACGAGCATTTGATCTGGGAGGCGGTGAAGAGCTACTTGGGAAATCAGCGCCAGGGCACCGCGGCGGCGAAGAACCGCGCCAAGGTGAGCGGCGGCGGTCGGAAGCCCTGGAAGCAGAAGGGCACCGGGCGCGCGCGCGCGGGCTCCAACACGTCCCCGCTTTGGCCGGGCGGCGGGGTGGCGTTCCCGCCGCGGCCGCGGGACTACACGACCCGCTTGAACGCCAAGGCCAAGATGAAGGCGCTCTGCGGCGCGCTGACCGCCCGCGCGAAGGACGGCGGGGTCATCATCGTGAATCCGCCGTTGCTCGATCAGCCGAAGACCAAGACGATGGCGGAGCTGATCCGGAAAATCGGCCTCGAGGACAAGAAGATCCTATGGGTCTTCGACCGGATCGACAACGCCGCGCTCCGGTCCACGCGGAACCTCGCGCGGGTCAGCACCGCCGAGAGCCGCACGCTGCACACGTACGCGCTCATGAACTGCGATTGTCTCGTTCTCACGGAAGGCGGTCTCAAGAGCCTGGCGGAGCGGGTGAACGCATGAACCGCGAACCCCGCACCATCGTGCGCCGGGCGATGATCTCCGAGAAGGGGACCCGCCTCCGCGAGAAACAGAACGGGTATCTCTTCGAGGTCTCGCGCGACGCGAACAAGATCGAGATCAAGCGCGCCATCGAATCGATCTTCAACGTGAAGGTGGATTCGGTGCGCACCATCCGCGTGCACGGCAAGCCGAAGCGCATGGGCCGGTTCGCGGGCCATCGACCCGATTGGAAGAAGGCTCTCGTCACCCTCAAGAAGGGTCAGACGATCGAGCTCTTCGAGCAGGTATAGCCGATGCCGCTACGCAAATATCGACCGCTCACGCCGGCCACGCGGTTCAAGACCGTTCCGACGTTCGAGGAGATCACGCGCTCCCGCCCGGAGCGCCGGCTCGTCGAGCGGCTGAAGAAAACCGGGGGCCGCGACAACAAGGGGCATATCTCCTCCTGGCAGCGCGGAGGCGGTCACCGTCGCAATTACCGCCGGATCGATTTCAGGCGGGACAAGAAGGGGATCCTGGCGACGGTTGCCCATATCGAATACGACCCGAACCGGAGCGCCCGGATCGCGCTTCTCCATTATGTCGACGGCGAGAAGCGCTACATCGTCGCGCCCCAGCAGCTCCGGGTCGGGGACAGCGTGATCTCGGGGCCCGAGGCGGAGATCAAGCCCGGGAACGCCATGTCCCTGCGCGCGGTTCCGCTGGGCACGTTCGTATACAACGTGGAGATGACGCCCGGCAAGGGCGGGCAGATCTCGCGCAGCGCGGGCACCTTCTGCCAGGTGATGGCGAAGGAAGGAGAGGAAGCGGTGTTGAGGCTTCCCTCGGGCGAGACGCGGAAGGTTTCCGTCGAGTGCGCGTGCACGATCGGCCAGGTGGGGAACGAAGACCACCAGAACGTCGTGATCGGAAAGGCGGGGAAGACGCGCTGGCTCGGGCGCAGGCCGAACGTCCGCGGCGTGGCGATGAATCCGGTGGATCATCCGATGGGCGGCGGTGAAGGCAAATCCTCGGGCGGCCGGCATCCGTGCTCGCCGTGGGGGCTATTGGCGAAGGGCAAGAAGACCCGCAAGCGGAAGCTCTCCGACCGGCTCATCATACGCCGGCGGAAGCAGGGCTAGCGGGCCGGGAGCGACGAAAACGTCATGAGCCGTTCGGTCAAAAAGGGTCCGTTCGTCGAGCCGAAGCTTCTCAAGAAGCTCGAGGCGCTGAACAAGGTGAACGAGCGCCGGGTGCTCAAGACATGGGCGCGGCGTTCCACGATCTCTCCGGAGTTCGTGGGACACACGCTCGCCGTGCACAACGGAAACAAGTTCATCCCGGTGTATATCACCGAGAACATGGTGGGGCACAAGCTCGGCGAGTTCGCGCCGACGCGGATCTTCCGCGGGCATGGCTCCCACGTGGAAAAGACGACGACTCCGGCTGGCGCACCCGTCGGCGCGCCGCCCGCGAAATAGCGACATGGAAGCGAAAGCGATCGCCAAATACGTCCGGGTCACCCCGCGCAAGGCGGATCAGGTGCTCCAGCTGATCCGCGGCAAGCGGGTCGACCAGGTCACCGAGATCCTGGACTTCACGCCGAAGCATGTCGCGAAAGTGATCGGCAAGGTCTTGAAGTCCGCCGTGGCCAACGCGGTGGCGATCGAAGGGAAGATCAACGTCGAGCACCTCCGCGTGAAGGAGGCCGTGGCCGGCGCGGGGCCTTCGCTCAAGCGGTTTCTCCCGCGAGCGCAAGGACGGGCCACGCCGATCATCAAGCGGACGAGCCACATCACGATCATCGTCGAAGGGGAAGCACCGGTCGAAGAGCCGGCAGCCCCCGCGCGCCGCGGGCGGCGTCGTTCGCCCGCGCCGAAGGAGGCCAAGTAGTGGGTCAGAAAACGAATCCGATCGGGATGCGGCTCGGGATCATCGCCACGTGGGATTCGCGTTGGTTCGCGCGCAAGGATTATCCGAAGCTCCTCGAAGAGGACATATTCATTCGGCGGTATTTGAAGCGGCGTCTCGCGCAGGCCGGGATCTCGAGGATCATCATCCAGCGGGCGATCGCCAAGGTGACGATCAATATTTCGACCGCGCGTCCCGGGCTCGTCATCGGACGCCGGGGTCAGCAGGTGGATCAGCTTCGCGATGAGCTTCAGCACATCACGAAGAAGGAGATCTTCCTCAATATCGACGAAGTGAAGAAGCCGGACCTCGACTCGATCCTGGTTTCGGAGCACGTCGCGCGCCAGCTCGAGCAGCGCGTCTCCTTCCGGCGCGCGATGAAGAAGGCGATCGCCTCGACGATGCGCTCGGGGGCGGGAGGCATACGCATCGTGTGCTCCGGCCGCCTGGGGGGCGCCGAGATGGCGCGGACCGAGGGATACCGCGAGGGACGCGTGCCGCTTCACACGCTGCGCGCCGATATCGATTTCGCGCGCGCCACGGCCCGGACGATCTACGGGACGGTGGGCGTGAAGGTGTGGATCTTCAAGGGAGAGGTGCTGGACAAGAAGGAGGCACCACCGGTCCTTGCGCCCAGCCAGACCCGCTCCGCGGCGCCGGCCGCGGGATAAGGCGGCATGCTCGTACCGAAGCGGGTCAAGCACAGGAAGCAGATGCGGGGGCGCCGGAAGGGCATGGCCTACCGCGGCTCGACCGTCTCCTTCGGCGAGTTCGGGCTTCAGGCGCTCGAGGCGGCGTGGGTCACGAACCGCCAGATCGAGGCGGCGCGCGTCGCGATCACGCGCTTCATCAAGCGCGGCGGCAAGATGTGGATACGCATCTTTCCGGACAAGCCGGTGACGGTGAAGCCGGCGGAGACGCGAATGGGCAAGGGCAAGGGCTCGCCCGAGTACTGGGTGGCGGTCGTGAAGCCGGGGCGCGTCCTCTTCGAGCTCGAGGGAATCACCGCGGAGCTGGCGAAGAAGGCGATGAAATTGGGCGCGAGCAAGCTGCCGATGAGGACGAAGTTCGTCGAGCGGCAGGATCTGGCGGGGAGCTGAGATGAGAGAGCTCAAGGCGGAGAAGATCCGCGACATGACCGAGGATGAGATCGGGCACAGGATCGGCGAGCTGCACGAGGAGATTTTCAACCTGCGCTTCCGGAACGGGATGCGGCAGCTCCAGAACCCCCTGTTGATTCGAGAGCGGCGGCGGGACATCGCGCGCCTCAAGACGATTTTGGCGGAGCACCGGACGGGCGTTCGCAAGCTCGGCGGTCAAGGGGAGCCCAAGGCGTGACACAGGAAGGGAAAGGTCGCGGCCGCAGGAAGGTGATGACCGGCACGGTCGTCAGCGCGGCCATGCAGAAGACCGTAGTGGCCAAGATCGAGCGCCTCGTCAAGGATCAGGACTACGGCAAGTACGTCCGTCGCCGGAGCCGCTTCAAGATCCACGACGAGAAAAACGAGTGCAAGGTGGGGGATGTGATCCGTTTCATGGAAACGCGCCCGCTGAGCAAGGATAAGTGCTGGCGCCTTCTCGATTTCGTCAAGCGCGTCGAACGCTGAGCGGACCGGGAGGGGGAGAGCGCGCATGGTTCAGCCACGCAGCATCATCACGATATCGGATAACTCCGGAGCGCGGGTCGCCCGCGTGGTGAAAGTGCTCGGAGGCACCCGGAAGCGTTACGGACGATTGGGCGACGTGATCGTCGTTTCGATCCAGGACGCGCTCCCCGGCGCGCAGATCAAGAAAGGGGACGTCCACAAGGCGGTGCTCATCCGCACCGTCAAGGAAGTCCGCCGGAAGGACGGTTCCTACATCCGATTCGACCAGAATGCGGCGGTGCTGATCGACGACCAGAAGGAACCGAAAGGGACGCGCATCTTCGGGCCCGTGGCCCGCGAGCTGCGCGAGCGGGAATTCATGAAGATCATCTCGTTGGCACCCGAGGTGATTTGAGGGTTCGATGGCTCATTTCGCGAAAAACGATCAGGTGGTGGTGATCGCCGGGGACGACCGCGGCAAGTCCGGCCGCGTGCTCAAGGTTCTTCTCGAGGAGGAACGGCTGATCGTCGAGAAGGTCAACTTCGTCAAGCGGCACACCAAGCCGCGAGGACAGAAGATTCAGGGGGGAATCCTCGAGCGCGAGGCCCCGATCCATATCTCCAACGTGATGCATCTCTGCCCCAAGTGCCAGATGGGCGTTCGCGTGACGATGAAGCGGACGTCGGACGGCAAGCGCGAGCGCTATTGCGCGCGGTGCGGCGAGACGATCCCGAGAGTGCGCTGATGGCGGACGAGAAAGAGCCCAAAGAAAAGAAGCAGGCGAAGCCCAAGCTCGAAGCCAAGCCCAAAGGGGACGCGAAACCGAAGGGCGAGGCGAAGGCGAAAGGCGGAGGCAAGGCCAAAGGGGATTCGAGGAGGAAGGGGGGGAAGGAAGCGCCCGCCGGGCCGGCGATCGGCGAGGCCGAGCCTCCGGCGCGGATTCCCCGGCTGAGGGAGCACTTCGAGAAGCGCGTCCTCCCCGAGCTGATGAAGCGTTTCCAGTACAGGAACCCCATGCAGGTGCCGCGGCTCAAGAAGATCGTGGTGAACATGGGCGTAGGGGACGCGCTCCAGAACATCAAGATGCTGGACGCGGCGGTGGCCGAGCTGGCCACGATCACGGGTCAGAAGCCTTCGATTCGCAAGGCGAAGAAGTCGATCGCCAACTTCAAGCTGCGCGAGGGTCAGCCGATCGGCTGCATGGTGACGCTGCGCGGCCCGAGAATGTACGAGTTCTACGACCGGCTGATCAACGTGGCGCTGCCCCGGATCCGCGACTTCCGCGGCGTGCCCATGAAATCGTTCGACGGGCAGGGCAACTACACGCTCGGGATCACCGAGCAAATCATCTTCCCGGAGATCAACTACGACAAGGTCGAGAAGATCCGGGGGATGGATATCACGTTCGTCACGTCGGCCGAGAACGACGAGGAAGGGCAGGAGCTTCTGAGGCTCATGAACATGCCCTTCCGCCTGCGTCAGGCCTGACGGCAAAGGAGCGAGGTTGGCCAAGAAATCGCTGATGGAGAAGTGGAGGCGGCCACCCAAGTTCAAGGTTCGCCGCTACAACCGATGCCACCGCTGCGGCCGGTCGCGCGCGTTCCTGCGCGACTTTGGAATCTGCCGCATTTGCTTCCGGGAGCTCGCCCTCATGGGCCAGATCCCGGGCGTGGTCAAGGCGAGCTGGTAATCCGGGCCGAGGGCCCGAAATCCGGGCCGAGCGCCCGCCGTTGAAAGGGGACTATGTCGGTTAGCGATCCCGTGGCGGATCTCTTGACGTGCATCCGCAACGCGTGCAAGGCAAAACACAAGAAGGTGGACGTTCCGGCTTCGAACTTGAAAACCGAGCTGGTGCGGGTGCTGCTCAAGGAGAAGTTCATCAATAACTACAAGGCGATCGACGACAAGAAGCAGGGAATTCTCCGCATCTATCTCAAGTATGACGCGAAGGAAAAAAGCGTCATCCAGGGGATCGAGCGCGTGAGCAAGCCCGGCCGCCGCGTGTACCTGCGCCGCCACGAGATTCCCAAAGTTCAGGGCGGGATGGGGACGGCGATCGTATCCACGCCGAGCGGCATCATGACCGATATCGAAGCGCGCGACGAGGGGCTCGGTGGCGAGTACCTCTTCCGCGTCTGGTAGGAGAGAGCCATGCCGTCGCGAGTAGGAAAAGTACCGATCCAGATTCCCGCGGGCGTCCAGGTCAAGCGGGACCAGCTCGCGATCCACGTCAAAGGGCCGAAGGGGGAGATGGAATTCCGCCTCGCCCACGGCGTCGACGTGAAGGTCGAGCCGGGCGAGATCCGGGTCGCCCAGGTGGGAGGGGGCAAGCAGGCGCTTGCGCTGCACGGCACGACGCGCGCGGTTCTCGCGAACATGATCGAGGGCGTCACGAAGGGGTTTTCGAAGGCGCTCGAGATCCAGGGCACGGGCTACCGCGCCCAGATGAGCGGCAAGAAGCTCACGATGCAGCTCGGCTATTCGCACCCGATCGAGTACGAGCCCCCCGCGGGCATTACGATCGCGACCGAATCGCAGACCAAGGTCGTCGTGAGCGGATACAACAAGGAGCTGGTCGGGCAGGTGGCCGCGATCATTCGCGACTTCCGGCCGCCCGAGCCCTACAAGGGCAAGGGAATCCGCTACGTCGGCGAATACGTGCGGCGCAAGGCGGGCAAGGCCGCGGGCGGCAAGACGGCGGCGTAGCGCCCCGCGGCGCGGCGTCGCATGAGGTAGGGACGGAACGATGAAATCGAAAGCGACACCCCGGCTCGAGGGTCGAGGCCGGCGACATATGAGAATCCGGAAGAAGATCATGGGGACGGCCGAGCGGCCGCGCCTCAGCGTGTTCCGGAGCCTGAATCATATCTACGCGCAGCTGGTCGATGATCTCACCGGCCGGACGATCCTCACCGTCTCCTCGATGGACAAAGAGGTGGCGCCGAAGCTCAAGTCGGCGAAGGGGAAGATCGAAGCCGGCAAGCTTGTCGGAAAGCAGATCGCGGCGAAGGCGAAGGAGAAGGGTATCGAACGTGTGTGTTTCGACCGCAGCGGCTATCTCTATCACGGCCGGGTCAAGGCGGTCGCCGAGGGCGCCCGCGAGGGCGGCCTGAACTTCTAGGAGATTTCATGGCCTATCCAGGAATGCGCGGACGCATGCAGTCCCAGCAGGACTCCGAGTTCATCGAGCGCGTGATCCACGTGAATCGCGTCGCCAAGGTGGTGAAGGGCGGACGCCGGTTCAGCTTCAACGCGATCGTCGCGGTCGGGGACGGCAAGGGGCGCGTCGGCGTGGGCCTCGGCAAGGCGAACGAAGTCTCGGACGCGATCCGCAAAGCGGGTGAAGCGGCGAAGAAGGGCATGTTCACGGTTCCGCTGAAGCGGGCCACGATTCCCCACCAGGTCGAAGGGCACTTCGGCGCGGGGGTCGTGATCCTGAAGCCCGCCACGCCGGGAACCGGCGTGATCGCCGGGGGAACGGTGCGCGCGGTCCTCGAGGCGGCGGGCATCCACGACGTGCTCACGAAATCGCTCGGCTCGGGGAATCCGCACAACGTGGTGAAGGCCACGGTCCAGGGTCTTCAGAGCCTGCGGCACGCAAGCGACGTCGCGGCGACGCGCGGAAAGACGGTGGATGAGCTTTTGGGAATCCGGCGGAAGAACGCGGTGCAGGGTGATGGCACTCGTTAAGATCACCCAGGAGCGGAGCAAGATCCGCTGCCTCAAGAAACACAAACGCACGCTCGCCGCGTTGGGGCTGCGCCGTATTAACCATTCAGTCGTTCACGAGGACACGCCTCAGATCCGAGGCATGGTTCACCAGGTACGCTACCTGGTTCGAGTCGAGGCCGCGCAGGGCCGGAAGAAGGAACAGAACCCATGAAGGTGGGACAGCTGAAGCCGGCGCGCGGAGCGACCCGCGCGAAGAAGCGCCGTGGATTGGGCCCGGCGTCGGGCCTGGGCGGAACCGCCGGGCGCGGCCACAAGGGTCAGAGAGCGCGCGCGGGCAAGGGCTCCAAGGTGCCGCGGTGGTTCGAAGGCGGACAGATGCCGATTCAGCGCCGGGTCCCCAAGCGTGGGTTCGTGAACCCGACGCGGGTGAGCTACCAGGCGGTGAACGTGGGGTCCCTGGAGCGCTTCGCCGCGGGCGAGGCTGTGAACCGCGAATCGCTGACGGCGAAACGCCTCATCGACCGCGGCGACCGGCCGGTCAAGCTCTTGGGGGAGGGGGAGGTCAAGGCGGCGTTTCAGATCACCGTCGACGCGGCGAGCGCCACGGCGCGGGCCAAGATCGAGGCCGCGGGCGGGACGATCACGCTTCCCGCGCCCAAGGCCCGTCGCGCGCGGGGCGAGCGTAAGACGAGAACCGGGGGCTGA
This sequence comes from Candidatus Eisenbacteria bacterium, assembly GCA_005893275.1. Lineage (NCBI taxonomy): Bacteria > Candidatus Eiseniibacteriota > Candidatus Eiseniibacteriota bacterium. The sequence goes on from VBOW01000070.1 coordinate 9,558, forward strand.
TCGAGGCGATGCTCGAGAGTTTCCAGAACGTATTTCGCATCCCGGAGCTGAAGCGCCGGGTTTTGTTCACGGTCGCGCTTCTTTGCGTCTACCGCCTGGGCGGGCACGTGCCCACGCCGGGCGTGAACAGCGAAGCGCTGGTCACCGCGTTCGCGAGCCAGGCCAACTCGCTCTTCGGCCTCTACGACCTCTTCGTCGGCGGGAGCTTCGCCAAGGCGACGGTCTTCGCGCTCGGGATCATGCCGTACATCTCGGCTTCGATCATTCTCCAGCTCCTCGGAGCGGTCGTGCCGTACTTCGAGAAGCTCCAGAAGGAGGGGGAGGAAGGCCGGAAGAAGATCACGCAGTACACGCGCGTCGGCACGGTGGGTCTCTCGGCGGTTCAGTCGATCGCGTTCGCGAAGTTCCTGGAATCCCTGGGCGCCCAGGGCGTGCCGGTCGTGCCGCACCCGGGTCCCGCGTTCGAGCTCATGACGATGATCACCCAGACCGCCGGGACGATCCTCATCATGTGGTTGGGCGAGCAGATCACCGAGCGCGGGATCGGAAACGGGATCTCGCTGATCATCTTCATAGGGATTGTGGCGCGGTTCCCGGCCGACATCGTGAACAGCATCCGGGCGCTGCGGGTCGGGACGCTCTCGCCGATCGTGGCGATCCTCGTGGTGGCGATCATGGTGGCGGTGATCGCCGCGGTCGTCGCGATGACCCAGGCACAGCGCAAGATTCCGGTGCAATACGCGAAGCGGGTCGTGGGCCGGAAGATGTACGGCGGGCAGAGCACCCACATTCCGCTCCGGGTGAACACGGCGGGCGTGATTCCGATCATCTTTGCGCAGTCGGTGATCATGCTCCCGAGCACGCTCGCGCTCTATTTTCACGGGAACGCCGTGATCCAGGGGCTCTCGACCCTTTTCTCGGTCGGGAGCATCGTTCACGTCGTGGTCTACTCGGTCACGATCATCTTCTTCACGTATTTCTACACCGCCATCGTCCTCAATCCGACCGACATGGCGGACAACATGAAAAAGTACGGCGGCTTCATCCCGGGGATCCGCCCCGGGCGGAAGACCTCCGAGTACATCGACCGGGTCCTCTCTCGCATCACGCTGCCGGGGGCCGTTTTCCTGGCGCTGATCGCGGTGCTCCCGGACATCCTGATCCGCCGATTCAACGTTCCGTTCTATTTCGGCGGGACCAGCGTCCTGATCGTGGTCGGCGTAGCGCTCGACACGTTACAGCAGATGGAATCCCATCTGCTGATGCGCCACTATGAAGGTTTCGTCAAGAGCGGCAAGCTCCGGGGCCGCCGATGAGAGTGGTGCTCCTCGGACCGCCGGGGAGCGGCAAGGGCACACACGGCAAGCGGCTCTCGGAATCGCTCGGGGTGCCGCTGGTCGCGACCGGGGACATTCTGCGCCAGGCGATCGCGGAAGGCACCGCGCTCGGCAAGAGCGCGCAGGAGCAGGTCAAATCGGGGCGGCTCGTTCCCGACGAGACCGTGCTCGGCCTCATCGAGACGAGGCTCGGGCGCCGTGACGCGCAGCGCGGGTTTATCCTGGACGGATTCCCGCGCACCGTCGCCCAGGCCGAGGGGCTGAAGGGCCTCCTCGGGGAGGGGCCGCTCGACCGGGTCCTGAACCTCGTGGTCCCGACCGAGGTCGTCGTGAATCGTCTGAAGGACCGCTGGCTCTGCGCGAATTGCGGGGCCATCTACAATACGAGCACGGCTCGGCCCAAGGTCGCAGGACGCTGCGATGTGTGCGGAGGCGCGCTCACACAGAGGGCGGACGACGAGCCCGAGACGGTGCGGAAGCGCCTCGAAGTGTACGCGCGGGAGACCGCGCCCCTCGTGGCATACTACGAACGGGAAGGCGTCCTCCGAAACGTGGATGCGTCGGGACCCGCCGCGGATGTCTACGCGGCGATCCAGCGCATCATCGGGAAGGCCGCCTGAGCGGCGTCCGGGTCGAGGAAACGGTGATCCAGATCCACGAGCTGGACGAGGTGGAGTTCATCCGCGAGAGCGCCCAAATCGTGGGGCGATGTCTGTTGATGCTCTCGCGTGAGATCCGCCCCGGCGTGAGCACGTTGGATCTGGACCGTCGAGCCGAGGCGTTCATCCGGGACTCGGGAGGCGAGCCGGCGTTCAAGGGATATCGCGGGTTTCCCGCGAGCATCTGCGCCTCGATCAACGAGGAAGTGGTGCATGGCATTCCGAGCGCGAGCCGAATCCTCCGCGAGGGGGACATCATCTCGCTGGATATCGGCGTGAAGCGCGCGGGTTTCTTCGGGGACGCCGCGCACACGTACCCGGTCGGGCAGGTGAGCCCGACCGCGACGATGCTCCTCGAGGCGACGAGGCGCGCTCTGGAGGCGGGGATCGAACAGGCAAGACCGGGAAACCGCGTTTCGGATATCTCGGCCGCGATCGAGCGGGAAGCGACGCGCCACCGATTCCGCGTGGTCCGCGCGCTCGTCGGGCACGGGATCGGACGGGAGCTTCACGAGGAGCCCCAGGTGCCCAATTACGGGCGCACGGGGGAGGGGCCAAAGCTCCAGGAAGGGATGGTGCTCGCGATCGAACCGATGGTGAACGCGGGCACCGCGGAAGTGCTGACCCTGCCGGACCAGTGGACGGTCGTGACGGCGGACCGGGGTCTTTCGGCCCACTTCGAGCACACCGTCGCGATCGGCGCCGCCGGGCCGGTGATCCTCTCCAGGGTCGAGGCCGACTAGGGGAATGGCGAAAGAAGAAGGGGTCCAGGTCGAAGGAACGGTCGTCGAGCCGCTCCCGAACGCCATGTTTCGTGTGGAGCTGGAAAACGGCCACAAGGTTCTGGCCCACATCTCGGGCAAGATGAGGATGAACTTCATCAAGATCCTGCCCGGGGACAAGGTCACGGTGGAGCTTTCGCCCTACGATCTGAATCGCGGGCGGATCATCTACCGATACAAATAGACGGGTAGCGCTCGGAGGAGAGCGGGCATGAAAGTGAAAGCATCCGTTACGAGGATTTGCGAGCACTGCAAGGTCGTCCGGCGCAAGGGGGTCGTGCGCATCATCTGCAAGAACCCGCGCCACAAGCAGCGTCAGGGTTAGGCAAGGAGGAGCGTCTTGGCTCGTATCGCCGGAGTCGATCTGCCGAACGAAAAGCGCATTGAAATCGCGCTGACGTACATCTTTGGGATCGGACGGCCGACGTCGCAGAAGATTCTCGCGATGACCGGCGTCAGCCCCGACACGCGCGTGAAAGGTCTCACCGAAGAGGAAACCGGCCGCCTGCGCCAGGTGATCGAGTCGCAGCTCAAGGTCGAAGGAGCGCGGCGCAGCGAGGTCGCGATGAACATCAAGCGCCTGATGGATATCGGCGCCTATCGGGGCCTCCGGCACCGGAAGAATCTTCCGGTCCGAGGGCAGCGCACCCGGACGAACGCGCGGACCCGGAAGGGTCCCAAGAAGACCGCGGGCGCGATGAAGAGGATCGCGGCCGCTCCGAAGCGTCCGGCGCCGAAGCCGTCAGCCTGATCGAGAGGAGAACCGAGTGGCGGAAGCACCAGCAACAGCACCCGCGGTAGCACCGAAGCCAAAGAAGAAGCGCGAGCGGAAGGTGGGCATCAACGGAATCGCCCACGTCCAATCCACGTTCAACAACACGATCGTGACGATCACCGACATGGACGGGCACACCGTGGCCTGGGCCAGCGCCGGGAAGGTCGGGTTCAAGGGCTCGCGCAAGAGCACGCCGTTCGCGGCGCAGATCTCCGCCGAGTCGGCCGCGAAAGAGGCGATCTCGCTGGGTTTGAAGAAAGTCGAAGTGTGGGTGAAGGGACCGGGCTCCGGCCGCGAGGCGGCGATCCGATCGTTGCAGGCGGCGGGGCTCGACATTTCCGCCATCAAGGACGTCACGCCCATTCCTCACAATGGTTGCCGCCCGCCCAAGAGGCGTCGCGTCTAGTGGGCGAACGCCTCGTGACGAAGAGCGGCGAAGAGAGAAAGAAGGAGGTTTAAAGCACAACCTATGGCGACGTATCGCGAAGCAAAGTGCCGGCTCTGCCGCCGGGAGGGAGAGAAGCTCTTCCTCAAAGGAACGCGCTGCTTCACGGAGAAGTGCGCGTTCGAACGCCGCGGCTACGCGCCCGGTGAGCACGGGAAGGACCGCCGCTCCAAGGAAACGAGCTACGGTCTCCAGCTCCGAATGAAGCAAAAGACGCGGCGTATCTACGGCGTTCTGGAGCGGCAGTTCCGGAATTACTTCGCGAAGGCGGAGGGTCAGAAGGGCGTCACCGGCGAAAACCTGCTTTTGAAGCTCGAGCGGCGCCTCGACAACATCGTGTTCCGGATGGGGTTCGCCTCCTCCCGATCGGCGGCCCGGCAGCTCGTGCGGCACCGGCATTTTACGGTGAACGAGCGGATCGTGGATATCCCGAGCTTCGAGGTGAAGATTGGGGACGAGGTCCGCGTGCGCCCAAACAGCAAGAACGTGCCGTTCATCTTGGGATCGATCGAGCAGAGCAAGGGGCGCGAGATGATGAACTGGATCTCGGTGGACTACGAAAAGTTCGCCGGCCGCATCCTCGAGTATCCGACGCGCGCCAATATTCCGACGAAAGTCTCGGAGCAGCTCATCGTCGAGCTTTACTCGAAATAACCGGAGTCTCACGGAGGTAGGAGACCATTATGAAGTGGAAGAATCTGCAAATGCCGAAGAACGTCGAGGTGGACGACAAGGCCTCGACGAACCGTTACGGCAAGTTCACCGTCGAGCCGCTCGAGCGGGGATTCGGTGTCACGCTGGCGAACGCGTTGCGCCGGGCGCTTCTGTCTTCGCTTCCTGGCGCGGCGGTGACCGCCGTCAAGATCGACAGCGTCCAGCACGAGTTCTCGACCATGCCCGGCATCAAGGAAGACGTGCCCGAGATCCTGCTCAACTTGAAGCAGATGCGCTTCAAGATCCACAGCGAGGGGCCGAAGACCGCGACGTTCGACGCGCGGGGCGCGGGGGAGGTGAAGGCGGGCGACTTGAAGGCGGATCCGGATATCGAGCTGCTGAACCCCGAGCTTCACATCGCGACGCTGAACAAAGACGGCGAGTTCCGCGCCGAGGTCGAGATCGGCGCCGGGCGCGGCTACGTCGCCGCGGAGAATCAGCCCACGGTCGACCGCCCGATCGGGGTCGTCCCGGTGGATTCGCTCTTCTCGCCGGTCACGAAGGTCAACTTCGAGGTTGAGAACACCCGGATCGGCCAGCGCATCGACTACGACAAGCTGACGCTCGAGATCTGGACCGACGGGAGCGTGCTCCCCTCGGACGCGCTCGCCTACGCGGCGAAAATTCTGAAGGACCACTTCGCCCTCTTCGTGCACTTCGAGGAGGAGATCGTCGAAGAGGTGGAAGAGGAAGTGGACGAGGAGTTCCTGCGCATCAAGACCCTGCTCGAGCGGAGCGTCGAGGAGCTGGAGCTTTCGGTGCGCTCGTCCAATTGCCTGAAGGCGGCCGACATCAAAACGATCGGCGATCTGGTGCAGAAGTCGGAGCCGGAGATGCTCAAGTACCGCAATTTCGGCCGGAAGTCGCTCAAGGAGATCGCGGACATCCTGGCCGGCATGGGCCTTCACTTCGGCATGGACGTTTCGAAGTACAAACTCGGGGAGAAAATCGAGGCTGCCTGATGCGCCACCGCAAAGACCATCGTAAGCTCAGCCGCACCCACTCGCACCGCAGGGCTCTCCTCCGGAATCTCGTGACGAGCTTGATCCAGCACGAGCGGATCGAGACCACGCTCGCCAAGGCGAAGGAGGCGCGCCGTGTCGGCGAGCGCATGATCACCTTCGCAAAGCGGGGCGATCTCTCGGCGCGGCGCCAGGTGGCGCGATTCGTCCACGGCGGGGACAACGTCCGGAAGCTGTTCGAGACGGTCGCGCCCTGGTACGAGACCCGGAACGGCGGGTACACGCGCATCTTGAAGATCGGCCGCCGCCTCGGCGACGCGGGCGAAATGGCGCTCCTCGAGCTCGTGAAATCTCCCGAGCTGAAAGAGAAGCTCCGCAAGGAAGAGGAAGCCGCGGCGAAGGCCGCGAAGGCCGCGGGAAAATTGGCGCCGGCACGAGGCAAAGGGGCCAAGGAAGCGGCCGCGGAAGGCGCCGCGGCCGGTGGAGGGGTGGGCGGCGCGGCCGAAGAGAGGAAGGGCCGTGGCGCGAGGGAGAAGAAGGCGGCCCCCACGAAGCCCGACCGTCCCGGCAAGGGCGTGGCGCCTCCGAAGACCGGCAAGGCGCCGACCCGTGCGAGGCAGAAAGGGAAGTCGGGCGAGTAGCGCCTGAATCGCAGCGCCGTGGCGCCGCAGAAAATCGGATCGATACGGACGGGCGGGAGGCTATCCCGCCCGATTTTTTTGGCGGCGATCGCCACGGCGGTCGTCCTGGCCGCGCTGGGCGTGCGTACGACCGAGGCGGGTCGCCGCGATATCGCCGAGGAGACGCGCGCGATCTGGGTCGTGCGCTACTCGCTCAACACCATGGGGAGCGTGGACCGCGTGGTCGAGATCGCGACCCAGATGAACGCGAACACGCTGCTCGTCCAGGTTCGCGGCCGCGGGGACGCCTACTACCAGTCGGATCTGGCGCCTCGGGGCGAGGAGCTCGAGGCGATGCCGCGCGATTACGATCCTTTCATGCGCATGATCGAGCGCGCCCACGCGCAGGGGCTCGAGGTGCAGGCCTGGATCAACGTGTATTTGGTGTGGTCGGCGGGCCGCCCGCCGCGGTCTCAGCTCCACGTCGTGAACGCGCATCCCGACTGGATCGCCGTGCGCTCCGACGGCAAGAAACTCGTCGAGATGGTCCCGGAGGAATTCGAGGAGGAGCGCGTCGAGGGGATGTATCTCGCGCCGGGAAACCCCGAGGTCCGCCGGCACCTGCGCGAGATCGTCCGCGAGATCGTCACCCGCTATCCGGTCGACGGAATCCATCTCGATTACGTGCGGAATCCGGAGCCCGACGTAGGCTACGACACCGGTACCCGCACCGCGTTCATGCGCGAGTTCGGGGTCGATCCGGCCCAGATCGCCTCTCCCGATACCACCCTGCTTGCCGTGGTCGGCACGGAAGGCATCACGGACCTGAGGGCGCGCTGGATGCAGTGGCAGCGCGAGCAGGTGACGGCGCTCGTGCGCGACGTGAGGAACGACCTGGATCTGATCAACCCCAAGCTCAAGCTCACCGCCGCGGTGATCGCCGACCAGACCGCGGCGCTGAACCGGTATCTGCAAGAGTGGCCGACCTGGCTCCGCACCGGGCTCCTGGATGCGGCGATCCCGATGGCCTACTCGACCAACACCACCACGGTCGTGCGCCAGCTCTCGGCCGCGCGCTCGATCCCCACAGAGCATCATCTGTACGCCGGAATCGCGATCTATAACGAGGGGGCGCGAGATGCCGCGGACAAGATCCGTCGCGCGCGGGAGCTCGGCGTGGACGGGATCGCGCTCTTCTCCTACGACGCGCTGGCCGCGCGCACCGGCTACGCGCGGGCGCTCAAGACGTGGTCGTTTCGCGAGCCGGCGGAGCCGAAGCCGATGGAGTGGAAAAAATGATGCGGCCCCGGTAGGCGGGCTACCGGGGCCGGCGTTCCAGTGCAGCGAGGGCGCTAGCTCACCTCGCTCCCGCCATCTGCTTCATGAACTCCTCCTGGCCCTTTTTCATCTCTTGCGGCGAGACATCTTTGACATGGGTCGCGATCGTCCACTTGTGGCCGAAGGGATCCTCGAAGCTGCCCATGCGGTCCCCCCAGAACATGTCCGTGACGGGGTAGATCTGCTTGCCGCCCGCCTCGATCGCCTTCTTGAACGCTGAATCCACGTTCTCGACGTAGAGATAGAGGCTGATGGGACAGCCGCCGACAGTCTGCGCCGAACGTGAGCCCATTACCTCGTCGTTCATCATGATGATGGAGTTTCCAATCTGGATCTCGGCGTGCATGATCTTGCCGTCGGGGCCCGGCATTCGCATTCGCTCCGTCGCGCCGAGCGCCTTCTTGTAGAACTCGATCACGCGCGGCGTGTCCTTCACGGTGATCGACGGCGTGACGCTGGTGTAGCCAGGTGGGATTGGTTTCACGTTGGCCATCGGCGGAATCCTCCATGATTGAGTTGGGCGTATGTGCGGGGCGGTTGCGGCCGTCGAGAGACGGACGCTAATTATTACACCCTCCGAGATGAATTGCTCCATCGGGGAATCGCTTGTTTTGGAACCGCCGAAGCGGGCGGGGAAGTGCTTGCCCGGCGCAGGCGGCTTGGGGTAGAATTCGTGGCTCAAGTTCGGCGGCCGTAGGTCGATAAGCCGCTGAGCTTCAAGAGGTTGGGGGCCGCTTCCGAGATGTGTCGCGCCGGTCGCATTCGCCCCCTTCACTACCATTCCTGAGTAGCTCAATGGCAGAGCATCCGGCTGTTAACCGGAGGGTTGTAGGTTCGAGTCCTACCTCAGGAGCCAGATCACGGAAACGCGAACTTTTGGGGTTCGCGGTGAAGATAGCGGCCCCGGTGGCGCGAGCTGCCGGGGCCTTCTTCTATCTGTGCACCAGGACACGGCTTGGCGCGACGCGGTGGCCCTAGTTGGGCAGTTGGCGGCCGGATGGCCTGTTGGTGCTCACCTCGAGCACTTGCGCCCGGCAGGGCCCGTCAGCCACAATGCGGCTCTCTTGATCTCTGGCTCTCTGCCCAAACACACGAATCACCTGGTCGCCAGGAGTCCTAACGCTTAACGCTCCGGGTCATGCCCAACGACCTTGCCAAGGATATTCGGTACACGAATAAGGGGCGGCAAGGGGATGGGTTCCCATGTGAGATCCGCCTCGATTTTCTCGACGCAACGAAGACCCCCCGGAGCCAACCTCACGAATCCATCCATGGGTGATATCCGGCACGGATTGGGATCCAGCGGCTGAGCGTGGCGAGGAGAACCAGCTCGAGAACGAGCGCCGCGAGAGGTACACCCAGCACATGCTTGGCAGAATTCAGGGTGAGCTCCACAAGTCCATCCTGGTGCGTGAGGGTCGTCTTGTGCGAAAGCCGGCCCCATAGTCAACCCTTTGACTGGACGAGGATGAACCGCCCCGGGATTGCCGGAGGCTCCATTCCTTGAGAGAATGGAGTCATGGCACGAACGAGCAGGTTTTCCCCGGAGGTCCGGGACCGTGCGGTGCGAATGGTCCTGGAGCATGCAGAGGAATACGGATCACAGTGGGCGGCGATCAAGTCGATCGCCGAGAAGATCGGCTGCGCGCCGGAGACGTTGCGCAGCTGGGTAAGGCAGGGAGAGCGTGCTGCTCATTCTCGCGCTCGAGCTGCTTCAATCGTGCCCGCTCGTCGGTGGTCAGGCCCGGCCCCTTGCCGGCGTCAGAGGACCGTGAAGAAGGTCTCGCTCATCGCGTGAACACCAGTGGTGTGAGATGAAGCGCAAGCGCGTTGGCATCCTCGTCTTCCCCAACGTCGAGGTGCTCGACTTCTGCGGCCCGTACGAGGTCTTCTCCGTAGCCCGTCTCGGTGAAGAGCGGCGCTGCGAGGAGTCCTCGCCCTTCGAGGTCCTTCTGCTTGCCGAGAGTGCTGACCCCGTGGTGGCAACCGGGGGGCTGCGCGTTATTCCCGACGCGACGCTTGAGACCTGTCCGCCCCTCGACATCCTCGTCGTGCCGGGCGGATGGGGAACGCGCAAGGAGATCAGCAACCAGCGTGTGTTGACGTGGATCGCGAACCGCGCGAAGGAGGTCGAGACACTCACATCGGTCTGCACTGGCGCCATGCTGCTCGGGCAGGCAGGATTGCTCGATGGACGGCGGGCGACCACGCACTGGCGCTCGCTCGACTGGATGCGACGGTCCTTCCCGGCTGTCACGGTGGAAGACAAGTTTCACGTCGTCGAGGACGGCCAGGTGCTAACGTCCGCTGGGATCTCAGCCGGTATCGACATGGCGCTGCTCGTGATCGCCCGCTACTTCGGCGATGTAGTCGGTCGAGCGACGGCGCGCCACATGGAATATCCGTTTCCGGACGACAATGGCCGGCGTGTCTGAGGCCGCGCCGGTTGCTGATGCGGGCGGGTGCCGTCCAGATTCACGTCCGTGATTTCGAGCACGACCCCGACCGGTCGGCGCATCATCGATCTCACTTACGAGTCCCGAACCGACGCTGCGCCGAGCGCATGCCCGTTGTGCCGCGAGAGGAACTCCTCAGCGCGTTTCGCCGCCAGCATTTCCCCGATGGTCGCGGCGCCGAGCGTCGGGAGCGCGGATTGTAGGTTCACGCTAGTGTGATGTCCCAGCGACGGCTTTACAAAGTCGTTCGATCTTTTCGAGGATAGGGTCGGCCGTGGCGGTCCAGTCGAAGGGTCGGCCACGGCGGTTGTGGTGTTGTGCGAAGCGATCGATCTTGGCCACGAGGATCACGGCAAGCCCGAAGTCTCCTCGGCACGGTATACCGTGAGCGCTGCGAATTACCGATTTCAACTGGAGGTGTGCGCCTAATGCACATCCGTTTGGGCGGCCATTCCGCGCGTCGCCGTTTCAATCTGTCCGTTGAACAAGTTGGATGGGATTGTCATCCGGATCAGCGATCCAAGCAGCGTGCAGCTTGCCGTCAAGAAAGTCATGGGCAGGAGAGAGAACAGGCGCGCCCTTAGCAACTAAGTCGTTCAATGCGGCATCAGTGTCGTCGGTCCAAAGGACGATTTCGATCCAGCGCCCTTCTCCCACCGGTCGAAGGCCGTGGTGTTTTTTGGCGGCCTCCACTGTCGCGATTCCGAGGTTGAACCCATCCTTCGTGAGTTCGATATGGACCGGTTCGCCTGACGCCGGAGTGCGAAAAGACTCAACAAAGCCGAGTTCCGAATAGAATGCCACCGCCCGAGAAGGATCGCGCGAGTAGAGATTTATCATTGGAGCTCTAAAGGTGGGCATCGTTGCATCCTTCCTTTCCTGCCCCGCACGGCGGCGGGTATACGGATATGTATTTAGGGTGCGTGCAGGTGACCGTCGTAATACCGGCCGACAATAATGGTGAGCGGCAGGCCAATGGTGAAGATCAGAATCACCGTCGCCACGACGAGATGGGAGAGCGAGAACGGTCGCGACGGGACGTTGCTGAGCGGCACGACCGCCAGGTTCATGACAAGCGACACGAAGATGCCGTAGAGGACCGCGGTGGCCCATTTGCGCTCGGTGACCCTCCCGATCCGCGGATAGACGACAAAGAAGAACAGCGTCCAGAGGAGCGCGATCGTATAGTGGCATGCGAGGCCGAGCGCGGCCGACGCGGGGCCTTCGTGGAAGGCCCGGACCCCCAAGATGCCGCTCGCGATTCCCTGCAGGATCCGGGTCGCCGGGACGCCGACGGTGACGCCGTAGTAGACGATCGCTACGAGAATGTCCAGGGTGCCGGCGACGAGCCAGGCCGCGGCGATCGATCGGAGTACACTGCGGGGCTTCGACGCGCGCTTCTTCGCCTCGCTCATTGCGCGACCGCGTAGCGGGTGGTCGCCGCGACCAAGGCGTGGTCGAACACCGCTGGTCGTTCGAATTTCGGACTAGTCCGTGCCGCGTACACCGCCACAGTCGGCCTCGTGACCGTGTATCGTAACATTAGTGCATTGGGCCGCAAGCGCGTTGATCTCGCGATGCCACCGCCACGTGTCGCAGAAGCGCAGCGTGCTGGGAGGGGAATCAATGGAGAGATCAGACGCAATGTCGGTGATTTTGTTGTGGCTGTTCGTCATGAATCTCGGTATCGCGTTCGGCGCAGGGCTGTACGAGCACCGAATCGTCGTGTCCAAGTGGATCAGTTTCTCCCGTGAAACCGGCGCCCACTGGAATGCCGAAGCCGCCCGTCTGGATGACACCGGGCGAAGGTTCTGGGCGTTCGTCACGACGCTGCCGCTCACGCTGCTTACCCTGGCAAACCTGCTTGCTGCATGGCGAGCTTCGGGCGCCGTTCGAGGCTGGTGGCTTGCGGCGGGACTTGCTGCACTGCTCGACCGAGTGTTCACTTTCTCCTATTTCATACCGACGATGGTCGGGCTGATGGGAGCGACGGATTCACCGAGGTCGGTCTCGGTCGCGACACAGTGGTGGAACCTCAACTTTCTGCGTCACGCGATCGTGTTAGGAGCATGGCTGGCCGCTTTGAGGGCGTTCGCATTATTCTATCAACAGCGCGGATCGTGAGTTGGCTGGCGCTGAGTACGCACTCCGAGAGAAGCTCGAGAACCGCTACCGAACCAGTCCGGTCTTCGCGGAATCGGGCAACGTGATGGCCCGAGCGCGACTCCCGCGGGCCGCGGATGGAGATGGTGGCGTAGTCATGGAAGCTCGGATCCTGCGCGTCGAGCGCGCAGTAGAACGATGGCGACGGAGAGCGGTTGTCATGAATTCGAAGTCGCTGATCATGATCGGACTTGTGGTCGGATCCACCCTTGGAAGCTACGTCCCGACATTGTGGGGTGCCGGCTCGCGGCAAGCTCAAGCTATCTCCAGCCCGCCTCAAGGCCATGCGCCTCCAAGGCAGGTACCTTGGTTATATGCGCCACCTCAAGACGAGGGCGAAGGCGGAGGTGCGTGCCCTCCGCACGAAGAAGGGGTCAAGGCGGCGATCAAACGGGCACGGAAGCTGGCAGGCGGGTAAGGTGAGGAACCAATGGCCATAATCGATAAGCTGAAACTCTGGTGGGACGCGAAGCGGGCATCTGCCGTATCAGCGCTCGGCCTTGTGCTCACACTTGGGATTGCAGCGGCGGGCTGTGGTTCCAAGCAAGAAACCGCAAAGGGGCAGACCCTCATCGTTTCAAAGCAAGATACCATCAAGGGGCAGGTCTTCATCGTCACCCAAGGGCGCGAGAATGTAAAGCTCGGGTTGGTCACGGTAGCCTTATTCTCAGAGGCAGCCGTCCGAGATCACATAGCCGCGAGACAAGCAGTGGCGAATGCGAATCGAGCTGCCTTGCCGTCCAAAGTCTCTGAGGCGAAGGCTGCACTCGAGACAGCCCAGGCGAAGTATGAGAACGCTCTGCGGGTCGCAAATGCCCAAGAGGCAGCGTTCGACAAGAGGTTGGCGGAATATGAGTCAGTGCTCGAGGAGATTCAGGTTGGTAAGGCTGGGGCCCGAGAGTCTCTCGATAAGCCACCGTCACCGGAATCATTGAGAGTGAGAGCCCATTCAAGTCGGCTGGCCGAGGAGCGGAGCCTCAAAGAAGTGAGAAGGCGTGCGGGTGCGCTAGTCGCTCTTCAATCGGGCAGCGAGGTTTGGGATTCAGGGGCGTATTATTTCAGCGATCTGCCAATGCCACTTGCCACTGCGCAGACCGACGCGGACGGAGAATTCCTGATTAAAGTCCCGCCGCAGGGTCATTTCGTTCTAGCTGCCCGCGCACAGCGCCACGTATTCGGTGCCACCGAGGACTACTTCTGGCTTGTCCGAATTCCTGAGAATGCAAGGCAAGGCACGAAGATTCTGCTCAGCAATAATACGCTGACGAGAGCAGATTCGCCCCTCTCGCTCATCCATACCACGAAGTGACGTGTCTGACTCCCGGAGATCGGTCCAAAATAGGAGCAGATCTGCCTTCTCGATGCTCTGGACGGCGCGACGGGTGAGGGCGGGTGAGTCGATCTCGGTCCCCGAGCACGCGGAGTACTACGACCGCGGGCTGCACATGGAGATGGTGGCGTAGATGCCAGTGCTGCCAGACCTTCGAGATCCGTGCGACGCGTTAGACAAATTGGCAAGGGAGCGCCTTCGAGTACTAGGTGCTACCAATGATGTTGAAATCGTCGATCACTTTCTGAACTTTTGCATTACAGGCTGGGCTCTCGGTGACTATGTCAAACACGCCTTCCACCTCTTGGGCGCGGCAGAGCAGAACGCCTACTCCGTATGGCTTGGCAACCCCTTGATAGCAGCGTGTCGCGACATTGCGAATAGAACGAAGCACTTCCAGCTCGACAAGAAAGCTACAACCCGAGAGGTTCGTATTTCCAAGAGGGGCGTCGTAGACGTCTATGCGAATGAGAAAGGGGATCTGTTCCCAGAGCTCCGCGAGAACGCTCCAGTCATTGAGGTCGTACTCGATAATGGAACGCATCATGACATGTGGGAGTTCCTACACGGTGTCATCACTTACTGGGAGAACGATCTGCGGACTCGTGGCTTGGAGTGCCCTTAGGTTGAAGAGAGCTCCCAATTAGTCGTTCGTGAAAGGAGCCCGAATGCCAAGGGGCGGGAAAAAGGTCTCGATCGGAGGAGAGCTCGTATCAGCGCGCCGGTCACTTCGTGCTTTGGAACAAACGCCGAAGCGGTTGGCGGCGCAGGTGCGCAACATCGGCCGGAACAATTCCGCCACGCCGAAGGGTAAGCCCTGCCGCAAGCTCAAGTTATTGCCCGCCCGCCTCAAAGCCCTCCGGCTCCACGGCAAGTACTTGGGCTACCTCCGGCACCTGAAGCCCAAGCAGAAGGCGAAGGTGCGGCGACTGCGTGAGGAGAAGGGGGTCATGGCGGCGATCAAGCAGGCACGCAAGCTGGCCGGCAGGTAGGAGCGGCGGAGGTGCGTGCGTTGCGCCAGCGTCGCGGTGTTTAATGCAGCGATTGCCCACGCCAGTCGCAAGCTCAGGGGCCAATGATTGCCATGAATTCGAAATCGCTGATCATGATCGGACTTGTGGTCGGATCCATCGTTGGAAGCTACGTTCCGGCTTTGTGGGGCGCTGGCTGGCTGTCGATCGCCTCCGTTCTAATTGGAGGAATCGGCGGGCTGCTCGGCATTTGGGCCGGCTACAAGGTCTCCCGGCTTTGAGGAAGGCGGAGGTGCGGGCCCTCCGTGCGAAGAAGGGGGTCAGAGCAGCGATTGCGCGGGCACGCAAGCTCGCCACCTAGTCACGGTCGCATTTCGTGAAGTTAGGCACCGGAGATTTCGACTGGCGTATTGCATCCTGGCGCTTCACGGAAGCGTTAGCACCCTGCCCAGTTTTCTCCACGAACTGCATTTGGAAGGTGCCCCACTAATTCGCGAAGGAGCGTAGAGGCAAAGAGGCGGGGCCGCCGGCCAGAGCCCCGCTCCGAGGCCCGAATGAAGAGGCCGATTTGTTTGGCTTCTCCGAAGGTCGTTGATCTGGCGCGCGAGAATATGAGTGTCTTGCGCGCCCGCGTCAGGGAGACATACAAAAGCCTGCGCTGCTCCTCAATGAATTCTTCTCGCGTTCCCGGGTATCCATCGCGGTATTCCCCGGGGATCGCTTCATCGCACATTCCGAGAATATAGACGTGCTCCGCTGTTACGCCCTTCGCTCCCCAGAGCGTTGTGACTTGGAGCTGAACCCCCGTCTTAGGTACGAACGGCTCACGCGTTGCTACCAGGTAGCGCATTTGCCTAATTGCGTAGCGCATTAGGTCGGATACGTCGGACTCTGGATGGTCCGCTAAGCGCTCTTGAGCGAGGGCAATCGTCTTATCGGTCAACAATTCTAGGTCGGCCCGAGCTGTTTCCGCGTCTCCGGTGGCGGTGCCGATCCACAGGTCGGGGCTGAACAGTGCGCGAATTCTCTCCTCGAAACTCACATGCGGTTCCACGAAGCCAGCCCGCAGCTCTTTGAACCGCTGGCCGCGATCGAGGAGATTTGCACCTCCCTGACCAGGCGGTCGTTGGTCCGCCATCTGCACAACTTTCCTTTCAGTAATCGTATCGTTGCATGCGCGAAGGAAGCGGAGGTATGCAGGGGCGTTTCGCTTTGGAGCCTTGAAGTGCTCTCCGTCCGTTGAGTTCGCATACGCCAGCCACATGCGCCAAGTCACGGGGTCCGCATCGTGGAGAAGGGACGCGAACAGGAATGCCTCTCGCGTGGGCCAACTCTCCAGAATGCTCTCGGAGAAACTGAGATCGATACCCAGATCTCCCTGGATTTCCAGCATGCGATCCCTAAGCCAGTAGCCAAACCTGCGCCGGGTCACCATTGCCAAGTGCCGTTCCGCGGGACATCGGCGGATGTTATCCACGATCGCCTTTGCCATGCCGCGTGCCTCGTCTTGCGGGGTGGCCCAGGTGACGACGTGAATGTTGGCGGCCTGTTCGGATCCACCCGTCATCGGGGGTGGATAGTGTGACATGAGATAGTTCGCTGCCACCACCACAGGGACCGGGCATCTCTGGCAGTCGGGTAGGTGCACGTCGCGCACTACCTGGCCCGCCTGGGCGGCCATAGCACCCAGCTTTTGTAAGCCCTCGCGATCGTTGCCGCGAAAGGCGTAGATGGACTGTCGCGGATCACCGAGGGCCAGGAACTGGCCTCCATCGCGGCGCAACCGGAAGAAGAGATTCTGTTCTCCGGGTGTGAGGTCCTGGAATTCATCAACGATGATGTACTTGAACTGAAGATCGGAGTAGTCACCCTGGTTGATGCTATCAAGCAACAGTCCGGGCAACTCGCTTATCAACCTGGCTTGATGGCGCGTCAGCCATCGGAAGACCGCCTGCCAAAGGGCTACATCCTCGACGTGCCTTGCTTCATGATCGTGGAGCGCCTGATTGGCGGCGGGCTGCCGACGGAGTCGCGCCCGGAGCTCCGGATGCTCCTCTAGCACGTCGTAGAGCATGGCCTCACGCTCATGATCCATGAGGAGGCGGAGGTCGCCGCCGATAACGCCGAGACAGAGCGCGTGAACTGTGCGGATTGCGGGGTTACCATCATGCGGAGAAGCGGCCAGCGCCTCGTTGATGCCTGTCTCGAGCTGTTTCGCGATGACTCGATTGAACGCCACCACGAGGACCTCCCGCCCTCGCGCCGCCAACCCATCCGGGTGGAGGAGCCGTTGGACCCGGCGGACTAGGCCAAAGGTCTTCCCGGTCCCCGGTCCCGCCTCCACTCGCATGACGGATACATCATCATTGATCAGCGGAAGGGCTTGCGTACCTTGAACACCCTGATTCCAGGGGCGCTCAAGGTCGTACTCTAGCCGTGGCGGCGGCTGCGAATCGGGATGCACGCTGGGAAGGGTAGGCATGCAGGGGATTCGCGGTCAAGGGACGTGGCTGGCGGTGAGCCGCAGTCCGATCCTTAACCTAGGTTCGAACGTCACCCGCAACCCTGTCCTGCCACCGCTGGTCCACCTTGCGCCGCATGGTTTCTCGGTCCGAGTAGTCGGTGTATCCTTCGCTTCATGCTATCAATCGAGGAAGTCCAACGAATCGTCTCACAGGGGTCGTGGGAATTACTAATCGGGCAGACCGAAGGGGACTTTTTCGACTGCAAGAGGACGGCTTACCGACTCGAAGAGAACCGGCAGCGCGAGGAGCTGGTGAAGGATGTCTCATCCTTCGCAAATGCGCAGGGCGGATTTGTTCTCCTCGGCTTCGAAACAAAGCCCAGCGCCACCCATCCGGCGGATGAGGTCGAGTCCCTCCGACCGTTTGGCAGCGAGCATCTGGACGCCAGCCGGTACTACGCCATCCTACGCGACTGGGTCCTGCCCGACATCGACGGTTTGAGCATCCGCTGGGTTCCGAAGTCACCGGGAAGCATGGAAGGGTTCGGTATCATCGAGATTCCACCGCAGAGGGAGGTTCACAGGCCATTCGTGCTCGTGCACACTGTCCAGGAGGATGGACGTCGACGGGGGCTGCTGGTCGGGTACGTTCAACGGAAGCGCGATGTGAGCCAGCCCGCGGCTCCGCACGAGGTCGCGCAGTGGCTCCGGGACGGACGGAACTACCAGGGCCGGGTTGGAACGGAACTCGCCGACATTAGGGCGAGGCTTGAGAAGATTCAGAGCGGAGGAACGAGCGGGGGCGAGGCGGGAGACGCGGCCATAGATCCCGCGGTCGCCCAGGTCCGGCTTGACGACGCCCTTGGGGCCACGGGTCTCGTGAACCGACCCCACTACGTGCTCGCGGCGTGGCCCGCGCCCAAGTCCGAGCCCCGGACGATCCTCCAGACCGGTCCGGATACGATTACAGCGCTTCTCGAGAACCCCCCGAGCCTGCGCTACGCTGGGTGGAGTCTGGAAACGTTCGATCATGCCATGGGCATCGTTGAGGGAAAGTACAGACAAGTAACGAACGGGGATCGAAAGGTACTCCGCCTCTATCGGGATGGGATGCTGCTCCATGCGGTATCAGCGGGTGAGGACTTCCTGGGGTGGGGGAGTCCGGAGGAGTACCGCCAGAGCCCTCGAATCATTTCCCTGGCGATCATCGAGGTGACGTACCTCTTCTGTCTGTTCTACGCAGAGGTGATCAAGGACCTCGCTATTCCGCCGAAGACTATCACCTTCGCCATTCGGCTCGGAAAGATGCATTCAGCCACGGACAAGCCGATCCGGCTCAATCCGTATCCGGCGGCCTCCGCACTCCAGTTTCTAGAGCACCGTCAGTTTCCGGCGCCGGAAGAGTACTACGCTCCCGACATTCAAGTCCGAGCCGAAGGGTTTGATCCCGCGGCCGTCGCGTTCGGGATCGTGCGCGAAATCTATTTGTGGTTCCGGGTCGAGGCCAGCGATATCCCTTACACGGACTGGGTTTCTGGCTCGCAGGTGATCAGCGCGGAAAAGATCAAGAGTAGCTCGAAGTAGGACATACCGTGATAGGGAATGCCCGGCGAACCCCACTGCCGCCGCTGACGCGTGGGCCCGCACAAGCCTACCCCTGCAGCGTGAGTCGCCCCCTCGATGCTCCTCCGCAGGGACGAGGGGCTCCCCACACTGAATCGAAGGCCGAGTGCGCGGCTGCCGCCCCAACGAAGGCTAAGCGCGAGAGCCGCGACCTGGTATCCTGGGAACCCTCACATGGCCAAAGCCGAAGCTTCCGTCGAAGAACTTGTTGGAATGATCGAACGCGGCGAGTTGCGTCTTCCGGAGATGCAGCGCCGCTACGTCTGGCGCTCCACCCGCGTGCGTGATCTGCTCGACTCGCTCTATCGCGGGTACCCCTCGGGCGCGATCCTTCTCTGGGAGACCGACGAGGAGGTGCCGTTGCAGGAGATGGCCGTCACCCAACAGTCGAACCCCTACCAGAGCACGCGGCTCCTACTCGACTTGTGCAGGAAACGCTCGTTCGAGCCTTGAACCATATAGACACCTTCGAAGCAGACCGCCCTGGGGCGTTCCTCGCGTACCTGCGTCCCTTCTTATGAGGTCGCGGTTTGAGAGAACGTCGGGAAATTACGGAGAGAGCTCATCACTCAACACAGGAAGCAGAGATTGGCATCTCGAGGTGGTGGAAAGAAGGGGAGCAGGTCAATTGGCTCGCCTCGGAGCAGGAGCGAAGGTCCTGCGGGGACCGCTTCATAGACGTTCTCGACGACGATGACGATTCCATGCGGCCGATCATGTGGCCGTATATCCGCGCGATGCGGAACGAGGGCATCGAGTGGCCGCCGCGGTGGGACCGGGACAGGGTTTCGCTACGCTGACCCTACGAGCCCTTAACTGGCACTATTCGGTTGGTGTCAGTATTCATTGCGTACGTCAAGAAACAAGAACGATCACCGCTAGCGCGGTGCCTTCGGTGTAGGCAGTCGTCCTTGAGCTGGAGCACCTGTCTATCCGCGCACATAGGTTGATCCACCGAAATATCTATCCTCGATGAGACCCCATCTGAAAATACGCCGGGCTGACCTTGACAAGAAGCGGAGCCTGAAGAACCGTGTGTGATACAACGCGGGAGGATCCTGCGGTGCCGGCGAGCACGCGAGATTCAATTCTCACTCTCATTCGACGCCCGAGTCTCACTCGCTGTACACGATGTATCCGGACGTCTGGTCGTTCGCCTTCTGACAAGTCGAGCGTACCCAGCTGGTAGGCACTCCGTCAGGTTTCCCTCTATTAGGTTTTCGAGCGGGGTCTATTTCGTGAAGCTGGATACAGAGAGTCTCCGCTTCCCGAACCAAAAAGTCACCCGCACTCGGAAGATGGTTGTCGTTCGGTAAATAAAGCGCCTGCACCCAATAGGAGCGTCGAAACGGGGAAGGGGAGCTAGCCCCGCAGTCGCCGAATCCCCTCATAGAGCTCCTCATCGGATACATGGGTATAGATCGTGGTCGTCAGCGGGCTCGAATGCCACCTTCGCCGGGACAGCGCCTGGCGTTCCAGGCGTGGCCGTGCGTGATCCCGCCCGAAAGTGGGGGCACTACGACTCGGAACTTCCCGTGGCCGTGATCGGCGTGACGTTGTCGGGGTGTCTAACAACCACGTCGGCCCTCGGGTCCTATGTGTTGCGGATCAAGAATCTCGATCTCGTGGACGGGCTCGAGGCGACGCAGGACGCGGGCGAGTATGTGTCATTTCGAGACCTAAACGTCCTTAATCAGGAAGCGTTGGGCCGCCTCTGGCGTCTACTTCCTGCGCTTACAGTTCGAGGGGCAAGTCAGAAGCGCAAAGGTCGTGGTGGCGCAGTAGTGGTCTAGCTCAAAGCTCCGGGGCGCAGACCGAACAGGGAGGCATGGTCAATGCGCTTCATCCTGCTGAGTTCATTCCGCAGTCGCGCAACATCTAGTCATCCACGTTCAGTCAGTCTCTTCAGCCGTTCTGATTTCCTCCAGCACGCTTGCCTTGTTGCCGGCGTCTGGGTGGGGAGAATTCAAGCGGCGCTGATTCTCGGCGGCGTCGCGACACTTGAGGGCTCGCGCCTGCGCGGTCCTGAGAATTGACGCGCACAGTGGCGTGATGCCGCTGCGCATTGGAGGGGGTCATGCAAGCCGATCTTCGGACCCGGATTGCTATCACCGCAGTAGTTCTGGCTTCTTCGGCTGTCCTTGCGGGCAATGCTCTCGCCATCTCGAGTCGGACGCTGATCGCGCCGACGGGCGCGGCGGCGGGTGATCGCTTCGGCTCTTCGGTGTCCTCAGCTGGGGACGTGAACGGGGACGGGTACGCCGACGTGATCGTGGGGGCCTACTTCAACGATGCCGGGGGCCCGGACGCGGGCCGGGCGTACGTGTACTACGGAGGTCCTGGAGCGGACGCGGTGACGGACCTGACGCTGACGGGCGCCGCGGCGTTTGACCGTTTCGGCACTTCGGTGTCCTCGGCGGGAGACGTGAACGGGGACGGGTACGCCGATGTGATCGTGGGGGCGCCTTTTAACGACACCGGGGGGGCAGAGGCGGGCCGTGCTTACGTGTACTACGGGGGTCCTGGGGCGGACGCGGTGGCGGACCTGATCCTGACGGGCACCGCGGCGGGGGACAATTTCGGTGGTCGAGTGTCGTCAGCGGGGGACGTGACCGGGGACGGGTACGCCGATGCACTTCGTAACGACGCCGGGGGGACTGACGCGGGCCGGGCGTACGTGTACTACGGGGGTCCGGGTGCGGACGCGGTGGCGGACCTGACGCTAACGGGCGCCGCGGCGGGTGATCTCTTCGGCAATTCGGTGTCCTCGGCGGGAGACGTAAATGGGGACGGGTACGCTGATGTGATCGTGGGGGCAGACTTCAACAATGCCGGGGGGTCCCACGCGGGCCGGGCGTACGTGTACTACGGGGGTCCGGGTGCGGACGCGGTGGCGGACCTGACGCTGACCGGCGCTGCGGCGAATGATCTCTTCGGCGTTTCGGTGTCCTCGGCGGGGGACGTGAACGGGGATGAGTACGCCGATGTGATCGTGGGAGCAACCGGGGGGTTGGGCGCGGGCTGGGCGCAAGTCACAGCCATTTATCCCTACCAGGTTCTCTCCCCCAACGGAGGAGAGCAGTGGGTCGCGGGGCATCCGTCTACGGTGCGCTGGCTCGGACATGACCCTGCCGATCTCGCCGTCTCCTCCGATGGAGGCTCAACGTGGAGCACAATGGCGAGCGGCGTCGGCGGGCTCGAGGAGAACGAGTTCACGCTGACCGCTCCCGGGCCTGCGACAGACCTGGCGAAGGTGAGGCTGACATACTCTGGTCTGGCTTCGAAGCGCTCGAATTCCGATTTGAGCGACGGGGTGTTCCGGATCGTGCTCCCGGTGGTGCCTCCGGCGGCGGCATATCGCCTTCAGCGGACATTCGTAGGCGCCGCGGGGTCTGACTGGTTCGGCTGGTCGGTGTCCTCGGCGGGGGACATGAACGGGGACGGGTACGCGGATGTGATCGTCGGGGCGTACTTTAACGATGCCGGAGGAGCGAACGCGGGCCGAGCATACGTGTACTACGGGGGCCCGGGGGCAGACGCCGTGGCGGACCTGACGCTGACGGGCGCCGCGGCGGGTGATGAGTTCGGCATTTCGGTGTCCTCGGCTGGGGACGTGAACGGGGACGGGTACGCCGACGTGATCGTGGGGGCGGACTTGAACGCTGCCGGGGGGCCGGGCGCGGGCCGGGCGTACGTGTTCTACGGGGGTCCGGGGGCGGACGCGGTGGCGGACCTGACGCTGACGGGCGCCGCGGCGGGTGATGCCTTCGGCAATTCGGTGTCCTCGGCCGGGGACGTGAACGGGGACGGGTACGCCGACGTGATCGTAGGAGCGTACCTAAATGATGCCGGGGGGACGGACGCGGGCCGGGCATACGTCTACTACGGGGGCCCGGGGGCGGACGCGGTGGCGGACCTGACGCTGACGGGCGCCGCGGCGGGCGATAGCTTCGGCTATTCGGTGTCCTCGGCGGGAGATGTGAACGGGGACAGTTACGCCGATGTGATCGTAGGAGCGTACCTAAATGATGCCGGAGGGGCGGACGCGGGCCGGGCGTACGTGTACTACGGGGGGCCTGGGGCGGACGCGGTGGCGGACCTGACGCTGACGGGCGCCGTGGCTAATGATCGCTTCAGCTGGGCGGTGTCCTCGGCGGGGGACGTGAACGGGGATGGCTACGCCGACGTGATCGTGGGAGCGTTCGGGAACTCTGCCGGGGGGGCGCAGGCCGGCCGCGCCTACGTGTACTACGGGGGTCCGGGGGCGGACGCGGTGGCGGACCTGACGCTGACTGGCGCCGCGGCGTTTGACTGGTTCGGCTATCGGGTGTCCTCGGCGGGGGACGTGAATGGGGACGGGTACGCCGATGTGATCGTAGGGGCGAACGCGAACGACGCTGGGGGGGCGAACGCGGGCCGGGCGTACGTGTACTACGGGGGTCCGGGGGCGGACGCAGTAGCGGACCTGACGCTGACAGGCGCCGCTGCCGGTGATGCCTTCGGCATTTCGGTGTCCTCGGCTGGGGACGTGAACGGGGACGGGTATGCCGATGTGATCGTGGGGGCGTACCAGAACGATGCCGGGGGGGGCGACGCGGGCGCAGCGTACCTCTACGACCTCAACCGCTACTTCGTGCTCTCCCCCAATGGGGGCGAGACGTGGAACGTGGGCGCCGCGAAGAGCATTTCGTGGCTCGGGGCCGAGCCGGCGGATGTCCTGCTCTCCACGGACGGCGGTAAGACCTATGATCTTCTCCGCTCCGGCGTGGGCGGTGCGCCTCAAAACACAATCCCGCTTCGCGTCCCCCACTCACCGACCAAATTCGCGCGCGTCAGAATCCTACCGAGTCTCTCGACCGTGGGCGGCCAGGACGAGTCCGACTCGACCTTCACGATTCAGACTTCGGTGGCGTTGTTGGCGCTCTTGGCGGCACCCGCGCCGAACGGCGCCCGCGGCGCAGTAATCTCCTGGCAGACCGACCCAGGGCCGGAGGATCTAGCGGGCTACAGACTCGAGCACGCGTTGGGCGGCGCCGAGTGGCGGACGCTCGTCACGCTGACGCGCGAGACGAGCTATTTGGATCCCTCCTCAGGCCCCGCGACCCGATATCGTCTCTTCGCGGTGAACGGGTTCGGCGAGGAGCTCTTACTAGGCGAAACCTTTTTCCGCCCTGCAGCCCCGCTCGCCGCTTGGCCGTTGCCGTATCGCGGTGGGAATCTCTCGATCGCGTTTGCGACGCACGGCGCGCTTGGCGGCGGACCGGGCTCCGCGGAGGTATCGCTCTACGATGTCTCGGGCCGACTGGTGCGTACGATCGCGAGAGGGCAGTACCCCGCGGGTTATCAATCCGCGATTTGGGATGGCCGCGACCTACAGGGGAGGAGGGCGGCCTCAGGCATTTACTTCCTGCGCTCTACGACAGCGGGTGAGGATCGGGCGATCAAGTTTGTCGTTGTTCGTTGAGGTAGCCCCGCCCATGCTACGCCTGACTCGTTTCATCACGGCACTTGTTCTGAGCGGTGGATTTCTCGTTACAATCGCCGCACCGCTTGGAGCGACGAATCTCTTCGGCCTCATTGATACTGGGGAGCTCTACAAGTCTACGAACAACGGCGCGACGTGGTCGGCCGTCGCTGCGATCCCGGTCCGGGACGCCGTCGGGTTCGCAGCTGGCTCCAGTAGCTCGGAGCTTTATCTCGCGTCACGGTCAGGGACCGTTTATCGCTCAAGCGACGGGGGGTCGAACTGGACCGCCGTGGGCGCGGTCGTCGCTTCGGGCGTCGTAGGGTTCACCCTCTCCCCGTTCGGCAACGTGCTGGTCCTGACCCGCACGGGGACGCTCTATTCCTCAAGTAACCAGGGGACTACGTTCACGGCGATCGCCGCACTCGTCGGGTCGGATTGGGTGGGCTTGGCGCGGGGTCCGTTGGGAAGGCTCTATGCCGTGACCAAAACGGGTCAAGTCGCGGAGAGTCAGAATCAGGGCTCGACTTGGACCACGGTTGGAGTGATCAGGACGTCCGACGCGGTATCGATTAGGCGGCTCGGCGCTCAGCTCTTTGTGCTCGCCTCGACCGGGGAGATTTATCGAAGCATCAACTACGGGGTGAGCTGGACTCCCGTGGGGGCACTTTCGCAGGGGAACATGAGCGCGCTTGTCGACCTCGACGCCCAGCTCATGGCGGCCACGAGGGAGGGCGAAGTCGCCGCCTCTTCGAACGGTGCCTCGTGGACATGGGTAGGCGCGATCAATCAGCTCAATGTCGTGGCCCTCGGGACCGATTCGCCGCAAGTGACCGGCATCGCGGACGGGCAGTCGCCCCCGAAGTTCGCGGCGGCGGCACCGTACCCCAATCCGCGCGTAGGCGCGGGGGGAGCAACCTTCGGGTTCACCCTCTCGCGGGCGGGCGGCGTGCGCGTGGAGATCTTCGACGCTCAGGGACGTCTGCGGTCGGCGCGCGCGTTCGAGTCGTTCGCGACGGGCGGATATCACGCGATCCGATGGGACCCCGCTTCGATAGGTCCAGGGACGTATGTGGTCCGCCTGGTGACCGACTCAGGCCAAGCGGCGCGCGTCAAGTGGACCTTCGTGCGGTAGAAGCGCGATCCGGCTGCGCTTCCATCCTTCTCCAGGCACCACGTAACGACGCGATCCACAACCGGATCGACGTCGGGCACGAGTGTTCGCAATGACGGGACTTTCGATTCCTGGCGAAGGATCGCGAGGCTTCGGGGGTCTTGGCATCGAACGCGGGGCGTCCAGAAAACAGCTCGTAGAGCAAGAGTCCGAGGGAATACAAGTCGCTGCGCTTCGTGACCTCCGTGCCGAGGAATTGCTCCGGTGCCAATGTAGGCAGGGGTCCCCGCCCGGACCTCCGCACTGCGGATGTTCTTCGCGAGCCCGGCGAGGCCGAAGTCTGCGATGCGCGCTTGGAAGCGGTTAGATCTCCGGCGTCGTTGTCGGCCCTTGCAGAGCACCGAGGACATCTAGTGTTAGACCGGAACCACGGTTCGGTTTCGGGACCCAAAAAGGAGGGACTTGAATGAAAATCAACGCAAGCAGACTTAGCCTCCCGCTGGTCGTAACCCTGGTTTTCCTCTGCGGTGCGACCTCGGCCTTGGCTGCAAGAGCCCAATTGAATCCGGCGAAACACTCAATCACCGATCTGACCAAGGTTGCGGAGAAAACGACGCTAAAGGAGGGTGAGAACACGGTCTTCACTGCTCCAGATGGCTACACGGTCACGGCTTTAGTCAAGTCGGGGAAGGTCTCGAGTTGGATCGTGAGAAATGAGAATGGCGCACTGGTAAAGACGAAACTCTACAGGCGGACTGTCGCTCGGCGAATCCGTTGCTGGCACTGCTATAAGAGCAAGGATGGAACCATCAATTGCTTCGAGATCAAGTGCCCGTTCTGAGGTCTCCGATGTGATAGCTCCCCTAGGTCAAACCCATCGGCAGCGTCGAATTCTGACGGCGTCGGACGTCCGACGCGCTCGCGTCTCGGGGGCGATCGGTCACAAGGAGACACCCGAACGGCTTGGGCATTCCAGAATCGAAAAAGACGGTTCTGCAGACGGCTGTGAGACGGCCCCCTGCTAGGCTCCAATGGTTGACGTCCGACCGCGGAGGAGGTGCGCGACGAGATCCCTTTCGTCAGCGTCGGACTCTGACGGCTCGGACACTGGACGCGAATCGGGATGCCGGCCAGCATGATGCAGGCGTAGAATGGCCAGCGTCCCCCAAGACTGAGGTCTCGCGCATGTCGAAGCTGAACCTCCTAGGGCACGATTTTGACGCCGATCATCAGCGCATAGAACGTCCTTCCGGGTCCCTCAAGAGCACCTCCTCCATCCCGCACCAAGCAGGCGAGAGAACAAGAGCCCGTGGTCTTCTGGGCTGGCCCGTAATACTCGCAGTGCTGTGCCTCTACACCTCGGCCCCGGCACACGCTTCGCTGGTGATCCCTCTTGATTTGGAGCAAACCGTGAGGCTCGCAGATATCGTCTTTGCGGGCACCGTGACTGAAGTAACTTCTAAGATGATTCCGAAGTATGGAATTGTCTCGCGCTATACATTTTCCAATCTGAATTTCGCAAAGGGGATGGGAGCGGACCGGCAGTTGTTCCTCACTATGCTCGGCGGGACAGTAGGGTCGCTAACCAGTGTTCCGGACGGAGAGCCGAGATTTGAAATTAACCACCGGTATATCGTGTTAACCACGGAAGGCCTCGGTTCCCCATCCGACTATTACCTGCCGGTGATCGGCGCATCACAAGGGGTATTTCCGGTTCGCGTTGACAAGAAAGTATCTAGGCCCGTTGTGCATGATGCCGAAGGACGTCCGGTCGCCTTCGTACGTGACAACCACGTGGGTGTTGTCACGGAGCCGCCGTCCGCCAGACAACTCAGAGCTCCCACGATCGTAACCACGTTCGATGCAGCAACAGGGTCGTCCCGCAAAGATACTTTGTGGAGCCCGAGGAACGATGAGGCAGCTTCCACCGAGCCGACTCCTCGTCCGAAGCGCACGATCACGGGAATGCTTCCACCTCCTCCTAGCGGGGCGGATCCCAAAGCTGTGTTACTCCGTCAAATCATGCAAGAAGGTCGCATTCCAAGGGAACTAGTTCGGCATGACAAGGACCCAGGTACGCGGATGTCGGAGGAGGAGTTTCTCGATGTCATTCGCGCTTTTGCGAGACAGAAGTAACCGCACGTTGAGAGAAGACCATTCGCTCGTAATACGAGGAATGGTCTCCGGTCTCCTTGCTCTACTCGTTACCAGCAGTTGCTCAGATCAAGCTGCGGGCTACGTTGACGGGTATTCCGATAAGCGATGGCCCACCAAATCGATCGCCTTCAAGATCGACTCCAATGTCTTCTCAAACGCATCAACGCAGTCAGGGATAGGTAGCGGTATCGTCTCCTGGGACAAGACGAACGTACCAGTTAGTAATTTCAGCTTCTCGTGGACGACTAGTACCGAGGCGCCGGGTGGCGGTAACCTTGTAAACAATATTACGGAGGGCACGGTCACAAAAGGGAGGTACGCGGAAACCGTTGCCTATTTGCGCGCAGCTGAGTGGGTGGAAGCCGATATCATATTCTCCGATTTGTCCATCAACTGGGTCGACTCGGACAACATAGCAACTAAGGTCCCAGATTCAGAGGGGCAGTGGAGTGCCCCCCGTTCTTCGGACCAGCGGTTATGACAGGCTCCCCGTCGTGTTGGGGTGAACTTCTGCCTCGCTTCGCTTGAACTCGACCTCGTGGGAAGCCCTCAGAGCCACGATCGCTCCTCGGCCCATCCGGGATATCCCATGGCGGGACTCGGCGCCGATCTCCGCTGGCGTCCAGTAGCCCAGACTGCTGTGCGGCCGCTGCTCATTGTACTCGCGCCGCCACTGCTCGATCACGATCTTTGCCTCTCGGAGATTCGAGAACCACTCCGCATCCAGCTTCTCCCCTCGGAACGTCCCGTTGAAGCTCTCGACGCTCCCGTTCTGCCACGGTTTCCCCGGCGCGATCGTCGCCGTCTCGCTGTGATTCATCATCACCCAGATCTTCAGCGCCCGAGCGATGAACTCCGGCCCATTGTCGCTCCTCAAGACCGAAGGCGCACCGTGCTTCTCGAACAGTCCCTCGAGCACCGCGATCACCCGCGACGCATTCAGGGAACTCGCCACCTCGATCGCCAGGCACTCCCGCGTCCACTCATCCACCACCGTCAGCGCCTTCAGCGTCTGCCCGTTCGCGCAGGTGTCGTGCACAAAATCATAGGCCCATACCTGGTTCGGCCCCGTCGGCGTCAAGACCCTCGGGATCCCCGTGCGGATCTTCCGACGCTTCCTTCTCCGAACGCAAAGCCCCAACGCTCTCCACACCCGCCGCACTCGCTTACGGTTTACCCGCCGACCCTCGCGACGCAGAAGCGCCCACGCGAACCGGTGCCCGTACCGAGGATGGCGTTCCGAGATCTTCTCTAACACCGACCCCAACTCCGCGTCTCGATCCGGCATCCGGCTCTCGTAGCGAAGGGCCGACCGGCTCACCTGAAGCAGCGCACAGGCCCGGCGGACCGACGCCCCAAATCCCACGGCGTAGTCCACCTGATCGCGGCGAGCCCGTGCGCTCACCATTTTTTTGCGTTGATGTCCTTCAGGATATCGATGTCCAGCGCCTGCTGGGCCACTAACTTCTTCAGGCGGGCGTTCTCGTGCTGCAGCTGCCGCAGCTCCGCGGCCTGGCTCGGCGTCAGACCCCCGAACCGCTTCCTCCAGCGAAACAGCGTCGTCTCCGTGATCCCGTGCTTCTTCGCCACCTGGGCGACCGTCGCCCCCTCCCGCTCGCTCTCACGCACGATGGCAACGATCTGCTCCTCGCTGAACCGGCTCTTTCGCATGCAGGACCCTCCTCGGACCGGAGTATCCTGCCATAATTCGTGGCCCTAAGAACGGGGGGCACTCAAGGAGGCGTTCGTGGCCCGGATCCTTCTTCTCATTGCGATACTGCCGATTGCCCTCATCGGGACGCGGTCCGAGGCACAATTCGGCTTCACCGCAGCTCAGTCTACCGGCATCGATCCATCTGTTCGTCTCTCCGGGATGGGGCGTACTGGAACGGCGGTATTGTGGGGTAGCGATCTGAATGACTGGGCAAATCCGGCCCTTCTACCCTATAACCGCGGACTCCGATACGAGCGAAGCAAGACTCAGCTCGTGCCCGATCTGGCGAAGGACGTCTTCTTCACGACCAATCGAATGCTTTGGGGCCGCTGGGGAATCGGCCTAGCTATGGCAGGGTGGCCGATCGACGCGGTCGGAGGGAACGAGGTCGACTACGGGATCACGGTCGTGACTGATGCCAATGGGAACGACGTGGGGAAAGTCCATACGACCGAAGACGACAATACGATTGGCGTCGGCATGAACGTGGCTCAGGCTCTGGAAAACGCGGGGCTCGCACTTGGGCACCATCTGCCGCCAATTGGCCGCTTCGGGGACGTGTCGCTTGGCCATACCTGGAAGCGGGTCAAGTACCACGAAGAGGGAACAGCAGCATTCTTCGGCTCGGCAAGCGTGAACGAGAGAGACCGCGGCTACCTACTCCGCGTGACGCCGTATGATGCGATCGGTTACCCGGGAATGATTCCGGGGCTCGAATCAATCCTCCGCGTGAAAATCGAGGCGAGCTACGGCGCGGCCGAGCAGAACGACGGGGACAGGGTCGTGACGTACAGCACCGGCACCACTCTCCCCGTCATCCAGGATCACCGCCAGGGTAGGGCGTTTCGCGTCGGAATTGCGCTCCCGCTGTCCGTCGAGAATAGCTGGCATAGAGCGGGGAGGACCTGGATCTACGAGCTCCTGACCCCTCTCGTTTCCTATGGCAGCACGTCCGAGCGCTCACAGCGTTACCTGAGGGGCACCGTTGCCGGTGACGAGGTGAACAGGCGTGGTTGGGAAATCACGGTCGCCAACATATTCTCCTATCGGGAAGGCCATGTTGATGATCCGACTAGTACCGTCATAGGGCAAACGTTCGGCTGGGGCATCGGCCTCCACCTTGGGGATCTCGCCGGGGTGCAGTACGACCATGCGACCGTTCCGCAGTCCGTCTACCTGGCTGACGTGAAGCGGAATGGGTTCTCGCTTCACATCGACCCCGTGAGAGTGATCAGTGGGCTCCGTTGAGAATCGGCGAGACCGGGAGGGCTCGAGACGCCAAAGCTCCGACGCTCGCCGCCGGTGCAGAAATACTGGTGTTTTGGGAGGCTCCGGGGCAGAAATACCCCCCGTCTGCCGCTCTCCGGTGCAGAAATGCCGCACGTTTTGGGCGCCTGGGGGCGTTTATGTGGCACTTTTCTCCCCTGCGGGGAGGTCTATGCCGTGTCCGCCGGACTGGCGCAATTCCTAGTTCCGTCGCGTACTAGGCGCGACCGCGTTTTCGCACCGATCCAGGATGCCCGTGTTTTAGCCGCCAAAACTGCCGCTGGGATGCCGGTTCCTTAGCTTGACTGTTCCCAAGAACGCTGGATGGATGCCCAACGCTCGTCTTTTATACGAAAGACGAATGTCGGCTCCGGGCAGCAACTCCATGCACGGACTGGGCGATTCTACCTTGATTCTCGAGCCGCGAAGAGTTACACTGTTAGTCACGTTCTCTCGGGAAGCGCCCCTGCCCGGGGCTGCGGAGATCAGGGTTGTGCGCTCGGGAGTGTTAGCTGCCGCTCTCGCGATCGCAGCTGGCTCAGGATGTGCGCATAAGCCGCCGAACTTCCCACTTGTACACCTTAAAAACCTCTAGTTCGGGAACTTTGGCTTGGTCCCCTCTTGCTATTGGAACGCCGTCCACCATGTGACATGACCAGCAGGGGGTTCCATGGGCGCCAAGAGTCCCCACGGGGCGACGCTCGGAGTCATTTCACCCGTTCGTGCGTACCGCGAGATTCTGCTCTCGGCCATATCCCACAAATTAAATATCGACTGTGCCGACCTTTCGAACCAACAAAGCGCTTCAAAAGACTTCTTTGCCCGAAAGCCGCCCGACGTGATCATCATTGATACGGGTCTTGCAGAACTTCCCGGGATTACACGCAAGATTCGATGCCGGGCCCCTTCAACCCGGATCGTTGCGTTGGGCTTAGAGGGAAGTGATGAACAGATTGTGGCACTTGCTGAGATTGGCGTCGCGGCGTTCGTTCCGCGTCATGCAACCTTCAATGAGTTAATAGCTGTGATTAGGCACACGCTAGATGGGGAGCTGCAGTGTTCCCCAAAGGTAGCGGCAGAATTGGCGCATCGGGTTTCGTTACTATCACGGGGACGCCCGAGGGGATCAGTTCTAGGCCATCTCACCCGACGCGAGCAGCAGGTGCTGAGCTTAATAAGCGAGGGGCTCTCGAACAAGGAGATCGCCAACAGGCTCTTCATCCAAACTGCGACTGTCAAGAATCATGTCCACCACGTTCTTGCGAAACTGAAGGTCCCGAGCCGGTCGGAAGCCGCGGCCATGCATCCCGGCACTCCATTGCGTGATAACCGGAAGGGGTAAGTGGAAGGCGCCGGGTTCGTTCCATCACTCGACTACGTGGACCGCACGGTTCGTTCGTGTGTATATTGCTACTATCAGCGTTAACAGACGTGTGACTCCACAGGCCCATCGATGGGAGCAAACCCGATGAGGTTACGATGGTTACCTCCGCTCTCTCTCATTCTGGCCCTTGGATGTGATCAGACGTCCCGCTTCCGGCAGCACGATTTCCCCATCGTCGTAGTAGAGTCGTTTGCTCCCTACGGCAGCGTCATTTGGGCAGCAGACGGCCAGCATCTACTTTTTAACCATCGTCCGCTCGCACGGATCCAGGAGATTCCTCCTGGTTCTCACCTGTACTACTACATCGGAGATTCGACAGGCGCTGGAATCGGTGCTCTCGATTTGGCTTCAGAGACAATGCGGCGCGTCTATCCCGCCCAGCTGGGCGGGCTTGAACTCAGCCACGATGGGCAATTCCTCTATTACGAAGCTCAAGGGCAGGTATGGAGAATCACGGTCCAGGCAGACTCTTTAATTGTTGGTTCGGAAATGCAGGTGACGAATTCATCCGAGGGGGCGTTCGGACCGTCGGTCAGCAATTCCGGAACCCGACTCCTCTACTATGTTGGCACTGGGCGAGGAGGCATACGCATCAGCGCTGCATCGGGCGGAGGAGACCATTTCGTCGGTCCGTCGGAAGGATGGATCTCACCAGATTGGCAGCCGAATGACAGTTCTTTCGCATTCGTACGATTCGGCTCGAGCGCGACGAGCATTGCTGTCGTCGACACATTCGGCGTTCAACCTGTGAGTATTCAGGCCAATGCTAATTCACCGAAGTGGTCACCGGACGGCACCCACATCGCATTCCTCTCACGAGGCAGTGACCTCAATACTCGTGACAAGCTCTGGCTAATGAATCGTGACGGATCAGGAGTTCGCCAACTGACTACCGAAAGCGTAGCCCCCGAGTTCAACTGGAGCCCGGACGGCACTCGCATTGCCTACGTACGATTCATCGACAACGATACGTCCTACGTCAACGGAACCATTTGGCTCATCGATCCTATGACCCTTGATCGCTACCAAGTAACATTCAATCGTAGGCCCTAATCAGCTTCGTTTCCTCCGCGTCGGCCCCTCTCTCGGCTTTCCTCTAGCTCAGTTCAATAGCAGGCGCGGACGTGAGTATTTTGGCTGCAACTACGGTCTAGACCGGTCTAGAAGGGAATCACCGGCCATCATAGATCCAAATTGCATCTGTCGGACTATTTCCCCCCCCACCGTCCCGGGCGTTAAGCTTCCCCTCTCATCTGTGAAGGACAGTTCAGTCCACATGCCGACGAAGTCATGCGCGCCGCGCATTCGGAGAATGCTAGCCGTGCCAAGAGAGTCACATTGCATGAAACGTTCGACAATTCAACACAGCGCAAGGGAACCACCGTGCGATCTCCATCCGACCGCGATATCAGCACCTTGGCTCGGCTGAATCCTGGCGCAGTCACTGCAGGACGCCCAATTCCTTCGGGACGGTTCGGGATTGTTCGTTTCAAAAAGAGGAGAGGTGTTCCAATGTTCTCGCGATCAGCCTTGATCAGTGTGACGGTCGCAGTACTAGGAGTACTTGCGGGCGCGGCTGCGGCGGCCGAACGTGATCCCAACTTGGAAATCATAATACAGGTCCGGGATGGTGCCGTAGGTCTTCCGAGCCCGCATGCCGCGGTAGCACCGCAACTTGCAAGTCTCAGAAGTGATTTGCGCGACGTGTTGGCGCATCCGAACGTGCTGCAGATCGAGCGAGTAAGCCCGGATGCAAAGAGGTCGGAATCATACCATGTAACACGCGACGGCCGGGCAGTGCGGACGATCGACATGTCTAATGTCTATCGGATACGAGTTGCGACGTCAGCCATGCGCGAACGGCTCATTGAGCAGCTCCGGGTTACTGAGGACGTTGTCTTCGCTGACCCGAACCAGAGTATCGAACTGCGAAGCCTCCCCAACGACCCCGATCTCAAGCTCCAATGGGCTGTAAAGAATACGGGTCAGGCGTCCGGAAGACCTGGAGCGGATATCGGTGTCGAGCAGGCTTGGGCCTACTCGACTGGCTCACCGCTCGTCCGGATTGGAGTCGTCGACTTGGGCGTCGACCCTCTCCATCCGGAGTTCGGAGGCCGTGTAACTGGCACCACGGGCTCCGATATCCACGCGACCGGTGTAGCCAGTATTGCTGCCGCTGCCGGGTCCAACGCTCAGGGTATGGCTGGTATCGTGTGGAATAATCCCATTATCTCCGAAGTCATAACCCTCTCTGATGCCGCTACGGTTCATGATGCAATAGTCAATGCTGTCGACTTGGGATGCCAGGTGATTGACGTCAGCTGGGGAATGACGAACTATTACACGCTACTTGGGGATGCGATTGCGTACGCATACATGAACCACGTGCTCGTAGTTTGTGCGATGCCGGAGCCTCATCGTGACGGTGAATGGCCGAACAAGTTCCAGGAGATGGGGGTATTGAACGTCGGCGCCCTCGGCAACGATGGAAACGCTGCGACATATTCAAACCAGGCACCCTACGTTGACCTCATGGCACCTGGCGGTAATCGAATTGCCGGGTTGGAAGCCGCCGACATCTATCACGCAATTCCAGTGCAATCGGGGTCCTATGCTTTTGGAAATGGAACTTCGTATGCGGCCCCGCATGTGGCGGGGGCAGCAGCGCTTCTGATTGGGCGTGCCTATCAACAGGGCTGGGCCCCAGGTGATATCTACGGCACCGATGTCCGAGCGTATCTTAGGATCAGCGGAGCTGATGACATCGGGGCGTCTGGATTTGACCAAGCGACCGGGTACGGCAGGCTGAACGCGCGTCGGCTGCTGAAGGAGTTCACGAATGCGTATTTTCAACGATACGAAGCTGTGGGCGGTACTGACCTAGGTGGCCCGCCGAGTCCCTACACCTGCGTGATCCATAATGTCCCCGGTCTCGCTCCTGGAACCTACGCAGTCCGACGGCACGAGGTACAGAAGACAGTCAACATGGGTCAAGCGCACGTTTGGGGTCTGGAGACAACGCAAGGGTGGCCGATTGCCGACCAGGTGCTTCCGGCTTCGCAGCGGGCCCTGTACAACACCGGGTGGTGTGAGCCGGCCGCCTATGGTCCGACCACCGTCACGTTGCGTACATACGTCTATGAGGTGTACACAACCCTGCTAGAGTGGATTGGCTGGTATCCTTGTCAGCCGTCACAGGTTGTGTTCCGGTGGGGCGGGTATTCCCCAGTTGTGGCAGCGCCCACCCTGACCGCGCCGAACGCCTCTCAGTCCTTCTTTGTTCCGGAGGCCGATGCCGTAGCCAACCCGACAGTGGGCACCAATGCTCTTAAGTATTTCTATACATGCCCCAACGTGGACGTCTCTAATCACAGCGCCCGTCTCCACATCGTCGTGCGCGATTCGCTGGGTGCCGGAATCGCGGGGATCGATCCTGCAGAGATATTTGCTCTCCTTAATGGCGGGACGGCGGCTCAGGGGTTTTCGGGCGCCGGGTCCGACTCCGTGATAGCCAATTCCCAGTACAATCCCCTGGCCGCTTGCCCGGACCTGCGAACAATCAGCGCAGATGCCGCAACAGACGCGAGCGGGAACGCATACATCACCCTGATCGGTAGCGCCCCCGGAAGCCCTGGCGTTGGCTTGCGCGACCCCCAGCGCAAGTGGGGCCACTACGATTCTGAGATTCCGGTATATGTGCGCGGTGTGAAGCTCCAGGGAAGGCTCACGAGCGGCTCTGCAAACGGGTCTTACAAACTGTCGATGAAGAACGCAGACCTCGTCGCCGGGCTTACAACCCTTGCAAATCAAGGTGAAGTCGTTAATAGCCTGGATTACAACGATGTCGCCTCCCATGCTATTTATAATGAGCCAGATTCTGCAGACCCATTAAACTGGTGGCGCGACTTTGACAATAGTGGGTTTGTAAACTCAATCGACCTCAATTTCGTGAACGCGCACGCGAATCACAAGTGTGACGTTCCGAACAACCCATGAACGAACGAATCGCGACTGGAACGATGTTTGCGGGAGGTAACCTACTATGAGGAAGACATCGGTGTTATTCCTAGCTTGTGCGGTGATCGTCATGGTCACTGCGCAGAACCCAGCCAAAGCGCAGTATCTGTACGTCGATAGCAACGGCGATGGCCTCTCTACGGCGAGCGACCGGCTAAACGCGACCGGCCCGACAAGGGTCTCGATTTGGCTTAGAACCGATACGAACAAGGACGGATCCAAAGCCGTGTACGCGCGTTCCCCATCTCAACCGCTGACGATGTTCTCCTATGAATTCATCCTTCATGCGGCCGGCGGGACGGTCAAATGGGGCGCGTATACCAATCTCATCGCCACCATGGGGGACGGATTTGGAGAATTCAGCAACGCCACCGATTTCTACACCGGGCACGGGGGCCTGACACCGCTGCCGCCCGGGAAGCACCAGCTCGGGACCCTAACAGTGACGGCCGCCTCAGGTGACCCCCGCCTCTCGTTTGCATCAACGACGTCGATCCGCCCCGACCTCCACACCTCATTCGGATCGTTGTGCATCGGGAAGGACGGCGACCACACGCTCAAGTATACGGATGATCCGTCACAGGTGGGCGTTGCTCCCCAGGAGGTCGCTGGCGACTGGACCGGGGCTGACGGCACGAACGCTCCTGCCGGCGCGGCACTCGCGTCCGGCTTGGAATCGAGTTCCCAAAGCCAAGCACCGCACCCCGATGGAGTCTCGCCAAACCCACTAAACCCGCAAGGGTGGATCACATTTACGATGAAGCTCCCTGGATTCGCACGTGTTACTCTCTTCGACACGAACGGACGTCTCGTGAGGACACTTCTGGACAGGCAGGATCTCGGCCAGGGTACTCAATCGGTGCGCATCGACGGGCTGAATAGACAAGGAAAGCGTCTTGGTTCCGGCGTGTACTTCTACAGGATCGAGACCTCGGAGGGGATGAAACAAGGGAGGTGTGTAGTTCTGAAATAGCGCAATACCTGCCCCTCAATCCGATGGGGTCCGATCTGTGGATGGTCCCTCAAGGAAAGTCGGCGGACGGCAGAGCCTCAAGCCCGAGTAAGCGAGTTTGAAGAGGGTTACGTTCGGGGAGCCAGATCACTGAAACGCGAACTCTTGGGTTCGCGGTGGAGATAGGGGCCCCGGCGCGGGAACGCATCGGGGCCTTCACGTATCTACGCGTCAGGGCGCGGCTTGGCGCAGTGTAGCGGCACGAGTGGGTTTGTTGGCCGCGAAACGGCGTTCCGATGCAGCCTCGGGGACTTGCTACCGGAAGGGCCCATCCGCCACAATGCGGCTCTCTTGATCTCTGGCTCTCTCGTCACCTGAGTGGGTGGGTGCGCGGACCGGAGCGCGATCGGAGGTAGGGTGAATAGACTCGCACTCTTGGTCATCGGGTTGACCCTGGCGCCGACTCATGCCAGCGCCCAGCCGATAGCCGTACCCGACGTGGGTTCGGCCGGGGTCGGTGTCTTCGCCCACCGGACTTATCGGGATTTCAAGCTGTCGAATGGAGACCGGTGGAGTGCACGCTGGACCCGTAATGGCCTACTCGTTCATGCGACGGTTGCGCACCGTGTCGTATTCATGGCGACGGGCAGTTATGAACGCCCGTATACGGATTCGCGCTATCCCGGCAGGATCTACCAAGGGCTAGGGATCGGTGGAGGTGCTACCTTCTACCCCGTCATCGCGGGCGCTTATCGCATCGGGGCCAGCTTCAGGTGGTATCGGCACACCTGGCTCGATCAGTCCATACAGCACTTCGACAAGGCGGCCGAGGGCACCTCAGTTGCCCTGCAGGTCGAACGAGGATTCAAGAGGAGATTACTGAATGCACTCGTTTGGGTCGCGCCTGCATACCTGAGGGACCGCACATCCGAACATCGCGGCATCTATCCTGAATCCGCACTCGCGTCCAGTAACAACCTCGGCGCTATATGCGGGGCGAGCCTCGCCCTGTGGGGGCACCTGGACCCGTACGTGCAGCTTGGAGTCGTGGAACATCTGCAGACTCAGGTTGGGGTCAGCTACATCTACTGAGAGAACCCCAGATCACTGAAACGGGAACTTTCCGGTTCGCGGTCGAGATAGGTGGCCCCGGTGCCGAGAGCTGCCGGGGTCCAGTGCTTTGGCCCTTGGTATGCGATATTGAGGCCCTAGGCGGCCCCGCGGCGGTCGTGGTGGGGGTCACGCTGCCCTGGCAGAACGCCGGCGAGGTGGGTGCCGCTCCTCGATACCTTCGCAGAGCACCTGGCCTCCGACGCGAAGAAGCTGATCGAGGACGAGGAGACCGGGGCGAAGTCCTATCGGTACATCCCGTACGGGTACGAATCACTATTCCCTAGCATTCACCTACGATTGGCTCGCCTCGGAGCAGGAGCGAAGATCATGCGGGGACTGCTTCATCAACGTCTTCGACGAGGATGATGATTCCATGCGGCCCATTATGTGGCCGTATATCCGCGCGATGCGGAACGAGGGCATTGAGTGGCCGCCGCGGCGGGACCGGGAGTTCTAGCGGGACAAGGATACCTAGGGGACAAGAGGTTGGCGGCTCTTGACGGCCTCATACAGGCGCAGGAACCAGTCGTACTTCGGGGTGTGCTCTGGATATTTCTCGCGTAGTTGTGTGACTCTGGTGGCGGCAGAGAATCCCCACATGATGTTGAATGGTTTGACAATCCAGCGTCCCTCGTAGAATAGCAATGGGCGAAGGAAGACATCGGCAGCCAAGAGCTCCTTACAGTCTACCTCGGGCAGAGCAGATGAATCGATGGCGACACATGGGTGCCGTATGGTTTTCTCAAGGCGCGCCGCGACAATCAGCGGCTCACTCACAATGCGGCTCTCGGGGAGCTGTCCAAGCTCGGCATGACGTCCGAAGGCAATACCGCCCCGCAATAGGCAATCGTTAATCAAAGTAGCGTGGTGCAGGACATTCACCGCGCGCAGCAAAGGCCAGGGCTTTGGTGCAACGACGAGGATGGAGTCAGAGACGATCCTCACCGCATCCACCCCTGCGAAGCTATCTGTGCCGAGCCGAAAGAATTCGAGCATGGAATCGTAAGTGCCGCGAGCCGATTCGAAATCACTCAGAACGTGGCTTGACCATCCAAGAATGTCTAGAAAAGCCACGTAGCGTCTTGGCGTTTCGTTGGCGGCCAGGTCGAATGAACTCAAGAGAGCTTTCTCGAGATGAAGAGGGAGATCCTTTCCAGCGGGCCTAACGTACCTCTGCGAACCGGGTCATTCGGCAAGGACCCCGGTGCGCGAGCCGACCGGTTCCAGCACGATCCCGTCGGCGTGTTCTGCTCGAGCCACCCTTACCCGACCCGCCAAGATAACCTCGACGCTCTCTTTATCGCCTAGTCCGTATTGCCAAGAAATGCTGGTGACGATCAGATAGGATCCACCTGCAAGCCGCGAAAACTTGAATCGCCCTTCAGCGTCAGCTGTAGTAAGCAAGCTGTAGTGGAGAACACGAGGTCCCAGCAGATCCAAATCGAATCCACCCTCAGCAATTGACTCGAGCCAGGCCTGAGAAGTGGACGTCAATGGCGTTAAGAGGACTTTGC
The DNA here is from genome assembly GCA_005893275.1 of Candidatus Eisenbacteria bacterium. Taxonomy (NCBI): domain Bacteria; phylum Candidatus Eiseniibacteriota; species Candidatus Eiseniibacteriota bacterium. The sequence continues at coordinate 48,892 of VBOW01000070.1, forward strand.
ATCCCGCCGCGCTTTTGATGTCGCCACCCTTGGTTCTCGCGAATCCTTGGCCCGATATGCGGGCCGTACCTCGAGACACATACGGTGCATAAGCCTTGGGGTCAAACGGAGCATGTCGAATTCCTCCATAGGCATCAAGACTGGCCAGGGAAAGGAGCGTCACAAGGGTTGCGAGAGTATTGAGGTGGCTCCGAATTGGAGCGCTAGGAAAAGTGGGACGCCCACCCCATTGCGGGATGGGCGCCTTCCGGTTGTTCAACTCGTTTCCACGCCAGTCCATGTCATGGGCCTCAGATCCTTGGATCTGATGCTGCCGCCTCGGTGACCGGTCCGAGCCTCGCAATTCCCAACCCCGCGCGAAGTGCTCGTACGCACGACAACCGAAAAACGTGGCCGGTCAGGATTGCAGCGTCGGGGATGGATCTACCAGCGCGGAAATGATCCGCGTCACGGCTACCACCCCCTCCCTGGCTCAGAATCAAGCGGCAACGATCGTACGTCTCGCGAGCCTCAGGCACAAGCGCGCATCGGCTCCCAGCGACGGATCACGTCTTGATCCCGCGGAGCGCCGCGTAGAGCTCCTCGTCAGAAGGATGAGTGTAAATGGTGGTCGTGAGCGGACTAGAGTGGCGAGCGAAGCGCTGGGTCAGATAAAGGTCACGCGTGGCCCGGTAGACGTTCGTGATCGCCGAATGCCGGAGCGCATGGAAGGGATAGACGGACTCGAATCTCGCCGCTGCCTGCCACTCCCGAAACACGAACTGGATCCTCCAAGCGGTCCCCGCCTTCCCGACGCTGACGTCGCCCACATTGAGGCCTGCGAGCTCACGGAGCCTGAGCCCGGTGCTGAGGGCCAGCGACAGGAGCGCCCGGTCTCTAGGGGAGCCGTGGGCACGAACTGCGCGTAGAAGGCGCCGCTGCTCGGCCTTGGTGAGCGTCTTGGGTGTGGCGAACTTCGGGTACATGCGGCCCCTTTTCGGCAGGCCCATGTTCCCTCTGTGTTCGGGGGAGTCAAGGGAATGAATGAGAGTTCGGTCCCAGGCTCTATACCCCAGCAGGTGGTCTCGATGCGGGCTCTGGGCCTGATATCCGCGGCGACGGCCCGCGTGCGATCAGTATGTTTCCGCGACGAGGATACCGACGGCGATTCCGACGGTTTCGCCAAGTATGGCCTGCCGCCAGGCACGCCCCGACGGCAGCGCGGTCCGTCGGTCCGCGGGACCGATGTAATAATGCACGAGTGGTACCGCCACGCCCGTAGCGGTGCCGATGAGCCCGCCGGCGATCGTGTCGGAGGGGAAGTGCTGCCCTGCCTCAATGCGCAAGCCCGCCGTCGTGCCCGCCAGGAAGCCACCGACAAATGCACTCCCGACACGCTCTTTCCAACTCGCATCTGGCCGTGAGATGAGGTGATCGGCCATCGCGAAGCCGGCCGAGCAGAACGTACTGATTGCATGCCCCGAAGGCATCGATTGGAAGGCATGATCGGCGCTGACATCGTACGCGGGATTGTTCGGCCGCTGATTGGCGGGTAGATAAGTGAAGGGCCGCGGGCGATCGATGGCCCCTTTCATGACCTTGGATAATCCCTCCGCGACGAAGAGCGCCTCCGCGTACAGGAGCGAACGCCGCAGAGTACTGATCACGCGCGTCCCGGAAGGCTGGGAGGCGAACGCAAGCGCCATGGGATAGGCCAGGGCCGCGTCGCGGAAATAGTCGCTCTGTGTATCGGCGCGCGTGCTGCGCTCGCCGATGACCCCCCGGTCGAAAGACCAGCGGATGTCGCTGGGATCGAGGCCCCCGGGCGGGACGGACCTGCGGGCGATGCTCAAATTCTTCCCTACAACGAGGAGCGTCGCGCCGGCCGCGAGGAGCGGCGCTTCGACCCGCAACCGAAGTTCGGGATGCACCGATTGCATCGGGGCATCGCTTTGGCCTCGGGCTCTGCAGGGGACGCCGAGGAGTGCGAGGCAGATGACCGCACGGGCCACAGCAGCGTACAACACCGAAAGGCCAGGTCTCATCCCAGCCACGCCCACGTGCGGCCTCGAAGATTGGTCTCGCATCTCTCCTCCAGTTCGTAGAAATCACTCGACCTCGCCGCGGGCCGGCTTCAGACGTCCGACGCGGTTTCGGCGCTCCGACACGTCCGACCTACAATTCGATCTCGGCCACGGCCCGCGCCACCCAACGGTCGGTCCGGGGCGTGAGGCCGATTCCGGTGCCGAACTTGAGCGTCAGCTCTTTGGGAAGGGCGAACCAGACTTGAGGAAACACGATGGCGGTGTGCTCGGATGGATCGCCCTTGAGCTCGGTGCCCACGCGCACGACGGTCTCGGCCGGGTAGCGGACGCCCAGAGCGTAGGCGAATGTGATATCCCGCTCGCCTGAGAGCCTGACGGGGAAATCGAGGTTCAGGGTGGTGTTGAGATCGCGCGAGACATCGCGTGAGAGTACGAGGCGAGGGGTGAGCACGTCCTCGTTCTCTACCCCCGTGGAAGCCCGCGTCTCGTGCTCGTACTCCGTGGATGCGGCGACGTCCAGCGGCCACCTTCCCTCCTCGGCGAATCGAGCGCGGGTTTCGATGCGCAGCCGTCCGAACTGGAGACCGTCACCCCGGTGGAAGATCTGTGCGGCCCCATCCGCCATCCAGTGGGATGAGATCCCGTACTCGAATGCGCCCGTATACCAGCCGGCCGTCCGGTGGTCCGTGTCGCGGCGAGCTTCTGCCCATCCCTCGATTTCGACCTCGTGGCGGCCGAGGGTGAGGTAGACGAAGGTCTCGTCCAGATAGTCGTCCCGATGAGCGAAGGTCACGGACGGGAACAACAGGAGAGTTACCACTACCGCAAACGCGCCCTTCATCTGAACCTCGCCGGGATGAAGTGCCGAATACGCTCGAAGACACGGAAGGCTCCGACTTTTGAATCGGAGCCCCCCGAACGCGAGCCAAATTTGATTCTACTTGCGCTACTGCGCCCAAATCACGCGCGTGAGCACCTTGTTTCCACTGCCGAGATCTCGCTCGTAAACATCCGCACGACCGTTCTCAAAATGGACGGGGTTCCCCCAGGCATTGGGACCTCCCATGTCCTCATCCAGATCCTGGCCCGACGAGACGGGGGCGCTGGCGACGGCGGCGGCACCGTCCGAGTGACTGTAGATAATTACTAGCTCGTCGTAGTCGTGCTGGTTCGGCATGGTGTTGTTGCTGGGGTCCGCCGAATAGTCCATGCACGAGCCTCTACCGCAGGCGTCAAGCAAATCGGCGTTGTTGAAGTCCTCGTCCTGGTGGGCGAGACCGAACTCGTGCCCGACTTCCTGGTCCATCACGAAGCTGTGCCAGGCGGGTGTATTGTACTGAGGCGTGTCGAAATAAGTGTCGTTCACTCTGACCGTGCCCTGCGTGATGTGAACACCACTGATCCAGATCTGGGCGATGCCGAGCCATCCGTTGTTGCCGTAGCTCCCGTTGCACACCTCAACCCGTCCCGCGGTAGGCCTACACCTCTTGCCATGACTGCCGCCCGCCGCGACGGTGCACCGTATTGGATTCTGTGGGTTATTGCAGGCCCCGGACGTGATGCTCCAATCCGACGCCGCCGTGGCCAGATAGGGGGTCCAGTTGGCTGAGAGGTTATCGCCAAGCGTGACGGTGAACGGGTTGCTGGCCCGACTCCAGTGATAGCCGTTCCAAGAGTGGGTGGCGTTCGCAGGGCCTGCAGCGATGAAAAGCGTTCCAGAGAGAGCCGCAAACGTGAACAGTCCGAGCATTCTCGACATGGGGAACCTCCTCACGGTAATCTGTCAGCGTCACAGGTCGACCTTTCGAGGTGTCGTGGCTCGCGTTGTGACAACGGCCCGATGCGCTCTTGCGCATCACTTCACACGGGTGCCCTCCTTGTTCACCTCCTTTCCAGTACGCCATAAATGCGCGAGCTGGAGAGATGTTTCCGCCGGGGTGCGTTACCAACTTCCAGCGCGCAACCAACGAGAACCGCTCGCGGGGCGTTGTGGAACGTCAAGGTGTCTGGACCGCCGCCTGGCCACCGCCCGGGTTCCCGATGAAGTCGGCGACCACCATGCCGAATTCCGGAAGCATGACCGAGATCTGGGCGAGAATCCTACGAAGGAGTGCCTGCGGAGTCACATCGGCGCATATCGGAATTTTGTGTCAGGCAACGTCTGACAGCGACAGGGGTACGTTCGGGGAGCCAGCAAGAGAGAGCCTTCGCCAAGCGAAGGCTGTAGATAGCGGCCGGGGCTTTGGAGCGCTTCTATACCCTCAAGTCCGACACGGTCGGCGCTCCGACACGTCCGACCTACAATTCGATCTCGGCCACGGCGCGCGCGACCCAACGGTCGGTCCGGGACGTGAGGCCGATCCCAGTGCCGAACTTCAGCGTCAGCCCCTTAGGAAGAGCGAACCAGGCCTGAGGGAAGACCGTTGCCCTGTGCTCGGAGGGATCACCCTTGAGCTCGGTGCCGACGCGCACGACGGTCTCCGCCGGGTAGCGAACGCCCAGGGCGTAGGCGAACGTGGCTTCTCGGGCGCCTGAGAGCCTGACGGGAAAATCGAGGTTCAGGGTAGTGTTGAGTTCACGCGACACGTCGCGCGAGAGTACGAGGCGGGGGGTGAGGACATCTTCGCTCTCTCCCCCTGTGGAAGCACGCGTCTCGTGCTCAAACTCCGTGGATGCGGCGACGTCCAGTGGCCACCTTCCCTCCTCGGCGAATCGAGCGCGGGTTTCGAGGCGCAGCCGCCCGAACTGAAACTCGTCACCCCGGTGGAGGATCTGTGCGGCCCCATCCGCCATCCAGTGCGATGAGATCCCATACTCGAATGCGCCCGTATACCAGCCGACCGTCCGGTGGTCCGTGTCGCGGCGGGCCTCTGCCCACCCCTCGATTTCGACCTCGTGGCGGCCGAGGGTGACGTAAACAAAAGTCTCGTCCAGATAATCGTCCCGATGAGCGCACGCCACGGATGGCAGCAACAGCAGGATCACCAATGTCGCAAACGCGACCCGCATATCGGTCCTCGCCGGGAGGAACTTGCGAGAAGGGTGGCCGATGTTTGGGCCACCCTTCCATTTCGCCCGCGGGGTCCGCGCCCCTTCCATGGGGGAGGCATGGCGGGTTTCTGAGCTGCAAGGAGCGAACCCCGGAGGGACAGGGCCAGGATACTCCGGTTCCCAGGCCTGTGGGGCGGTCCTCTTTCCGGGCGTCGGATCGCCGACGGTTGTCGGATGACGGACGCGCCGGGGCCGGGAAAGAAGTCGCAAGCGGCGGCGCAGACAGCAGGCCTCGACCGCTCGTCCATTCCAACGCTGCTGGCTATGGGAGATGATCGGCCGGGGCTCGGGAGCGAGATCGCGGAGGCGATTGCGGGGGCCGGGATCAACATCAGCTTCATGGTCGCCCAGGTCGTTGGACGGAGGTATTCAGCCGTCTTCGGGTTCGAGACGGAGGAGGAAGCCCAGATCGCGACCAACTTGATCAAGAAGGCGAGCAAACCGAGGAGGCGGTGAGGGAGGGCCGCACGGGCGCCCGCGGTACGTCGACCCCGCTCGGCAGCGAACTATCTACGCGAATCTCGATGCATTAGGAGGAACCTGTGTCGGACGAAAAGGGCGTGCTTCGGTCAAGCAACATCCCCAACAAGTACGAGCTGATCGTCGTGGCCGCCAAGGAGGCGCGCCGCCTCAATGAGCTCAGCCGCCAGACGGGGCTCAGCCTCGGCGCCAAGGTGACGAACGTCGCGCTCGAGGAAGCGCTCAAGGGCAACGTGCTGTACCGGTACCGCGCCGAAACGGAAGAATTGAATCCGGAGACTCCGGAGAGCACCGAGGAGTAGCGGGAGCGGTCAAACGGAGAGGGGCCGGCGCTTTGGCCGGCCCCGCGCTGCGAGTTACGACTGCTTCGGTGCTGCCGGATTCTTCGGATCCCGCTTCTTCCCGGGCGTCTGTGGGGCCTCGGGCTTCTTCCAGGGTGTCTTGGATGCTCCCGGCTTCTCCCACTTAGTTGCTGGCCTCTTCTCCGGCACGTTTTACCTCCTGTGATTAGGGTGTGGTTGGGGCTCGCTGCGACCCTAACGGAGAGGGTGCGCTCGCCGTCAACATAAAGGGGGCTCGGATCCCGAACGGTTCGGTTCCTAGTCGTTAGGGTAGGGGATTGGTGGAGGGCGTCAATGGACTATTCGGCCAAACACTCCTCGTAGGTCTGGGTCTACCTAACTCGGATATTCGTAGACGTACTTTAAGACTTGGTCTGACGATGCCGAAGTCAGCTCGAGCTTCCTTCTCTGAAGGATCCTTACCAAGGGTGGGCGCCCGCGTTTGTACACCTTCTCGTTCCCCGTGCCATCTTGGCCGTGAGAGCGGCCGCACCCAGAACGCTCAGCCTCCTTGTTTTCTCGCGCCCGCGGATCTGCGAAAATGGAGCGGATCTCTGAGGTTCTGCAATTCCCGATAATAATAGAGTGGGGTTGGCCGTTTCCCCTTGAACCTCAGCTTCTTTAGGAACTCGATTTCGTCCTCGGCAGCATCGCCGCTGAGGGAACGGTCCCGAAGGAATTCTTTGAGCCCCGCCTCTTGCTCGAAGGGTTGGTCTGGCTCTCTTTCAACAAACTCAAATTTGTGAGGGTACCCTGGCGCTAGTCGCCGGTTTAGGACAACTTCCATTCCGAAGCTGGCGAGGTCGATATCCCAGGACTCAATCAGAGGATCCAGAAAGGAGACGCAATTGTCAGCCGACACGGTGAGAATATCGCTGTCCAAGAACTCGAGGACGAAGACTCGTATCTGTTCGTAGCTGCGGCCGCTGAGTCTAGCTACCAGGTGGAGCCAGTTTTCGCTCTCTAATTCTTCCTTGGCAACTCTCTTAACCACGTCCAAGAGCTTTTGTGTAACGAGGCGTTCGACCTCGCCGAAGGGTTCCTTCTCGAAAATTGCGCGTATCTGTCTTTCTTTGAGCGGCGAGCACTTGCGAAGAATCAGCTCGCGAACTTCTTTCAGGAGGGGCGCCGGTCGATCGGTCCATATCCTCTTCAATTCCTCCTTCCTCTGGAGGTCCGCAAGCTTCGAAAGCGTGCCGCCTGGGATTTTCAGGAACCGCTCCATCTTTTCATAGATATCCGTTCGGTCAGGAGCGGGGGGCATCTTCTTTCGAGTCAGGAGCTGGGAAACGTAGGATTCCGTAACTTCGGCGGCAGCCGCCAGGTCTCTCTGATCAAGCTTCAATTCTACGAGTCGCTGGCGGACCGCTAAGGAAACGTCCATTAGGGCCGGTCTCCACTGCGTCAAGTTCTAGGTGCCCAGAACCTTGGGGGGCCTTGACCGTCGGGCCCCGTTCTAAGTCCCCGCTAGGTTAACCTGGAATGATTAAGCAACTAAGATAGTCCCATACTGGACTTGACAAGTAAAGAGAATTCACCTATCTTAGTTAATGGACAGAGGGAGTCTTCAGAGGCGGGCTAGACTAGCTTGGGTAATCTGAAATAACCCCCTTGGCCGCGACAACCTAAGGAGGTTGCCATGTTTGCACGCAGGGTCTCCATGCAATTGAAGCCCAATATCAGCGCGGAGTTGACCCAGAAGCTGGAGAAGGAAGTCATCCCGATGCTTCGGAAGCAAAAGGGTTTCCAGGACGAGATTTCCTTCGTGGCCACAGGCGGCGCGAAGGCATTCGGGATCAGTCTGTGGGACAAGTCCGAGAGCGCGGATACCTACAACCGCGAAACCTATCCGGAGGTCGCGAAGATCCTGGCGAAGTTTGTTGAGGGGACTCCTCTGGTTGAAACGTATGAGGTTTCCACCTCGACCTTCCACAAGATCGCCGCTCCACTGCCGGTCTAAGGTTCATTCGTTCTTGAGGGGGCGGATCGGTGTCCGCCCCCTCGCACTTTCCCGAGAAAAGACTGAACGTGGTCCCCCGAGACGGACGGGAGTACGCAGCTCACAATCGCGATCACGGGGTCACGTGGGAGACGCGAAAGGAGATTCGAGTATGAAGTCGAAGCTGATCTGGTCCATCGTAACTGCATGGGCGCTGACGATGGCGGGGTTCGCGGTCGCACAGACGGGCACCGCAACGCCGCCCGAGGTGACGCCACCTTCGAGCACGCCGGGGGTGGGTACGGGTTCGGAGAACAAGGGTCTCAACACGGCGGAAACCAAGGCCGGGGATCATGCGAAACCTGAGCTCGAAGCGATCCGCACGCGCGCAAGGATGCTCTCCGCGAAGCAGATCGAAGCAACCGAGCCCAAAGTCGATGCCGAGATCAAGAACGTGAATACCGAGGCATCGAAGGAAGGCTCAAAGGTACCCGATCGCCTGGCGAAGCAGCTCGGCATGACCTCCGATGCTCTCGCGGCGGAGAAGGCGCAGTTCAACGCCGGGTTCGGCGAGCTCATGATCGCGCATCTGCTCCTATCGAACGAGAAGAGCACGTCCACTGTGACGCTCGCGGATCTGTTCAAGATGCACGAGGACGGCACGGGCTGGGGCCAGATCGCGCACGGGATGGGACTCAAGCTGGGCGATCTCGTGAGCGCTGCGAAGAGTGAGGGCCGCGTCGCAACCGGGAAGGGCAAGGTGGACACCAAGACACCAAGGATTGGTCCCGAGGGCCAGCACGGCGCGATGGCTTCGAAAGGCGCTGCCGGTACGATGGAACACGGTCAATCGGCTACGACCCCGAGCCATGAGATGGGCGGAGCCTCCGCGGCGGGTCATGGCAAGTAGCGGAATCCTCCCACCAATCCGGTCGCGGCTGCCTATGCGCGGAGCTGCCGGTTCTCCAATGGGCCCGCTGGAGCGCTCTCCGGCGGCCCATCTTTATCGCGGGGTCAACTCCGCAATCGTCTTCTCACCGCTCGGGATCCGCGGCGCGACGCAGAGTCCTCCTGTAGCGGTGTTCTTGGCGCGGCACAAGCGACTCTGCCGCATAAGTTATCGGGCGTGCGACGGAGTGCGATGAGATTACCGAGGTCGTTGCGGCTCTGGGTGAGACAAGTGAGGCCCGCCGCCATTCACCCCAGGAAGCTAGCCTTGGATGCTGTGCATGGCGAGGCGGTCGCATGCACTGCCGTGTTGAGGTCCGCCGAACAGGAGGAAAGACAATGACCCTCGTACGTTGGGACCAACTCCGGGAGATCGAGGAGATGAATGAGCGGCTAAGCCGCGCCTACGGTCGTCAAGTGCTCGGTCGCCCCGCCGAGGGAGGCAAAGAGGCTCTCACGGTGCCGGATTGGGCGCCAGCCGTGGATATCGCCGAGACACCCGAGGAGTTCTTGATCAAGGCTGAACTGCCGGAGGTCAAGAAAGAGGACGTCAAGGTCACTGTGGAGAATGGCGTGCTCCGAATCGAGGGCGAACGCAGGCAGGAGAAGGAGGAGAAGACCAAGAAGTTCCACCGAATCGAGCGGGCCTACGGCTCCTTCCTGCGCACCTTCGTGGTGCCGGACAACATCGACGAGGCGAAGGTCTCGGCGGAGTTTAAGGACGGCGTGCTGAATGTTCACCTACCTAAAACGGAGAAGGCGAAGCACAAGGCCATCGAGGTCAGGGTGGGGTAGGCCATGCCCGCGGCGGCAAAAGGTCTCGCGTCCTCCGCCGCGGAAGTTCCGGAGCGCGCGTCTGTCATGCAAAGGGGGTGGCACGCCAGACCTGCGTTGGATGCGAATCTCATACATCGGGAGGAATCGTGTTGGACGAAAAGGGCGTGCTTCGGTCGAGCAACATCCCCAACAAGTACGAGTTGATCGTCGTAGCCGCCAAGGAGGCGCGCCGCCTTAACGAGCTGAGCCGCCAGACGGGACTCCATCCGGGCGGCAAGGTGACGAACGTCGCCCTCGAGGAAGCGCTCAAGGGCAATGTGCTCTACCGGTACCGGGCCGAATCGGAGGAGTTGCGGGCGGAGACACCGGAGAGCGTCGAGGAGTAGCGGTACCGCGGCGGGTGCGCTTCTGGCAGTGGGTTGCCCCGTTTGGGCCGTTTTGGGGCGGGCCGCCTGTTGGACATGGGTGGGCTGGAAGCCTGCGTGAGTATAGGTTTTAGGTCCCACTGCCTACAAGCCGCATGCCGTTTGGGCAACCTCCGGCGAAGGCGGCCGGGATGGGCGCGGTGGGCGCGACGTGCCGTGATCCCCCAAGCCGGGGTCACGCCTCGGCTTCGCGGAGGGGCGATTCTCGGCGCCCGGCGGGGGCACGGGCCGTGCATCTCCTAGGGATAGGAAGCGGGAGGGACAGGCCCGCTTTGCCCAATTGTCACAGCGAGATTCCATCACACGAAGGAGTGTCTGACGATGGCAACGTCCACAATGAACGTGAAGCCTCTGGCCGATCGCATCCTCGTTCGCCGCCTCGAGGAGCAGGAAGAGAAGCGCGGCGGAATCATCATTCCGGACACCGCGAAAGAGAAGCCGCAGCAGGCGAAAGTGGTGGCAGTGGGTCCCGGCCGCATCACCGATGACGGAAAGCGTGTCGCTCTGGAAGTGAAGAAGGGCGACAAGATCCTCATGGGAAAGTACTCCGGCACCGAGGTCAAGATTGACGGCAGCGAGTATCTGATCATGCGCGAGGAAGATGTCCTCGCCATCGTCGGCGAGTCCAAGTAACCAACGGCGCTTCCTTTGATAAAGGAGTGATGAGAATGGCCGCAAAAGAAATCATTTTCGACGAAAAGGCGCGCCAGGCGGTGCTCGCGGGCGTGCAGACGTTGGCCAAGGCGGTCAAGGTAACGTTGGGACCGCGCGGCCGGAACGTGGTGCTGGACAAGAAGTGGGGATCCCCCACGATCACCAAGGACGGCGTGACCGTCGCCAAGGAGATCGAGCTCGAGGATCGCTACGAGAACATGGGCGCGCAGATGGTGCGCGAGGTCGCGACCAAGACCTCCGACGTCGCGGGCGACGGCACGACGACCGCTACCGTGCTGGCCGAGGCGATCTTCCGCGAAGGCCTCCGCAACGTGACCGCCGGCAGCAACCCCATGGGCATCAAGCGCGGGATCGACAAGGCCGTCAGGGCCGTCGTCGAGTATTTGAAGACGCTCTCCAAGAGCGTCAAGGATCCCAAGGAGATCATGCAGGTGGCGAGCATCTCCGCCAACGGCGACCAGGAGATAGGCAAGATCATCGCGGACGCCATGGACAAGGTGGGTAAGGACGGCACGATCACCGTCGAGGAAGCCAAGTCCATGGAGACGACCCTCGATCTCGTCGAGGGGATGCAGTTCGACAAGGGCTACAT
>VBOW01000071.1 GCA_005893275.1 Candidatus Eisenbacteria bacterium
CGCGAACCAAAAGGGTGGGGTGGGAAAGACGACGACGGCGGTGAATCTCGCGGCCGCTCTAGCGCTGAACCAAAGATCAGTCCTCCTCGTCGATCTGGATCCCCAGGGAAACGCCGGAAGCGGGCTCGGATTTCCAAATCTCAAGAATACGAATCGCGGGATCTACGAGATCTTGACGGGAAGCTTAGCCGTGGATCAAGCCATCGTGGAAACCGGGATCGCGGGACTCAGTCTGGTTCCCTCCGGTCAGCGGCTCGCCGGGGCTGAGGTTGAGTTGGTGGACGCCGAGCGCCGGGAGTATCGGCTCAAGGACGCGCTTGCTTCCCTGACCGACCGCTTCGAATTCATCTTCATCGACGCTCCCCCCTCCCTCGGCATCCTTACTGTCAACGCGCTCACCGCAGCGGGGTCGGTCTTGGTGCCCGTGCAGTGCGAGTACTACGCGCTCGAAGGGTTGAGCCACCTCCTCGGGGCGATTCGGCTCGTGCAGCAGGGGCTCAATCCCTCGCTGCAGATCGAAGGTGTGCTGCTGACGATGTTCGACAACCGCCTGAATCTCTCCCAGCAGGTGCTGGATGAGACCAGGAAGTATTTCGCAGAGCGTGTCTATCGCACCGTCATACCGCGCAATGTCCGCCTCAGCGAGGCGCCCAGTTTCGGAAAGCCGGTCGTTGTCTACGATCCAAGCTGTGCCGGGTCGGTGAGCTACATGAACCTTGCGAGCGAGGTGATGAATCATGGTTAGGAAGGCGTTGGGTCGGGGGCTTGCATCGCTCATTCCGGCTGCCGTGAAGAAGGAGGTTTCGGTTGCGCCCGAGCTTCGGCCAGTGGAGCCGCGGCAGGGCGAGATCCAGCACGTCCTGCTCAGCAAGGTCGTCCGCAATCCCGCACAACCGCGAACCCAGTTCGATCCGAGTACCATCGCCGAGCTGGCAGCTTCGATTCGCGAGCGCGGCGTGCTCCAGCCCGTCCTGGTCCGGCCCTCGGGGGGCGCATTTCAGATTGTCGCGGGGGAGCGCCGATTCTTGGCGGCACGAGAGGCCGGGCTGGAAACAATCCCGGCGATCGTCCGCCAGTTCACCGATCGGGAGGCACTGCTGATCGCGCTGATTGAGAACGTCCAACGGGAAAATCTGAACCCGATGGATGAGGCGCGGGCATACTATAAGTTAGCAATGGAATATGGCCTTCCACACGATGAGATAGGGGAGCGGGTCGGGAAGGATCGCTCGACTGTTTCCAATATACTTCGCTTCAATAACTTGCCGGAAGAGATCCAGGGGCTCCTCGAGGCCGGGAGCATCACGTCGGGCCACGCCCGTGCCCTGCTCGCGCTCCCGAGCGATAAGGCCCAAGCCGATCTGGCGAAATCAGCCGCCGCGCACGGATGGTCGGTGCGTGAACTGGAGGAACGGGTCCGCCGTGTCGGAACCACTCCTTCGGCCGGGCGCTCGCGAAAGGCCCCCAAGCGCGCCTTTTCTTCGGAACTCATGGGGCTCGAAGACGATCTTATGAGAGCCCTGGGTACACGGGTGCGGGTTACCCGCCGCCGAGGGGGGACCGGCTCGATATTCGTCGATTATCACTCCGAAGAAGAGCTCGACCGTCTCGTCACGCTGCTTCGGTCCCTGGGGTGATAAGCACGCCGGATTTCGAGCGCAAGTTGATCCTTGTGGATAACTTGCCTCATGCGGTGGATAACAGGATAAGCGCAGACACCCGAAAGGGTTATTCGTTGATTCCCTATGCCAAAGCCACCAATTATGCACATTGCGGAATTGCGGTGCATACCGTAGCGCATTTCCTGATTCGCCCCTCGGGGGGACCCTCGGAGAGGAGATCATGACGCAGGCCGCGCCGAAGGACGACCTCAAGCTGCTCGACGAGCTGAAGGAGGCTCGAAGCGCCATTCTGGTCGAGTTGCGCAAGGTGATCGTGGGTCAGGATACAGTCGTGGAGCAGCTCCTGACCGTTCTCTTCGCGAACGGCCATTGCCTCCTCGTGGGGGTGCCCGGGCTCGCCAAGACGCTCCTCGTTTCGACGTTGTCGAAGATCCTCGACCTCAAGTTCAGCCGGATCCAATTCACTCCGGATCTCATGCCCTCCGACATCACCGGCACCGAGATTCTGGAGGACGACCCGGTGACCGGACGGCGCGCATTCAAGTTCATCCACGGGCCTATCTTCGCGAACATGGTGCTTGCGGACGAAATCAATCGGACGCCCCCGAAGACCCAAGCCGCGCTTCTTCAGGCGATGCAGGAGTACCGGGTCACGGCGGGGGGAGAGACCTACCCGCTCGCGCTCCCGTTCTTCGTGCTCGCGACGCAGAACCCGATCGAGTTCGAAGGGACGTACCCGCTCCCCGAAGCCCAGCTGGATCGTTTCATGTTCCACATCTCGGTGGGCTATCCGACCGACCAGGAGGAGGAGCGCATCGTCGCGACGACGACGAGCGCCTACGAGGCCGAGCCCAAAAACGTGCTCGCGGTCGATCAAATCCTGGAGCTGCAGCGCCTTGTCCGGCGAATTCCCGTCGCGGATCACGTCGTGCGCTACGCCGTCCGGCTGGCGCGCGCATCGCGGCCGGGGCCGGACAGCGCCTCGTTCGTCCGCGACTGGGTGAGCTGGGGCGCGGGGCCGCGCGCCGCCCAGTACATCGTCCTCGGGGTGAAGGCGCGCGCGGCGCTCCACGGGCGTCCGACGCCAAGCGTGGAGGATGCCAAAGCGGTCGCGCCCTCCGTGCTGCGGCATCGCATCATCCCCAACTTCAACGCGGAAGCCGACGGCATCTCGAGCCTCGACATCATCACAAAGCTCCTCGAGACCACTCCCAGCGTCGACGGCAAGCGCTCGTAGCGGGCGCGGCCATGGCCCAAACGTCGCAGCGACTGCTCGACCCGCACTTCGTGTCGAAGCTCGCCCGACTCGACCTCCGGGCACGCCTCGTGGTCGAAGGGTTTCTCACCGGGCTCCATAAGAGCCCGTATCACGGGTTCAGCGTGGAGTTCGCGGAGCACCGCCAGTACATGCCGGGCGACCCCCTGCGCCACCTGGACTGGAAGGTGCTCGCGAAATCGGACCGCAAGTACCTCAAGCAGTATGAAGAGGAGACGAACCTCCGGGCGACGCTTCTCATCGACACGAGCGCGAGCATGGGCTACTCCTCGCACGGGTTCTCGAAGCTCGATTACGCCAGGCAGCTGGCGGCGTCGCTTGCTTACCTGATGCTCCGGCAGAAAGACGCGGTCGGGATGTTCGCGTTCGCGAGCGGCCGCGGCGAGCTGATCCCTCCGCGCTCCACACCGAGTCACCTGAGGCAGCTCCTCGTCTTGCTGGAGGGGCTGGAAGCGGCCGGGGGGACCGATTTCGCATCCTCCCTTCATGCGCTCGCGGAGCGGGTCAGGCAGCGCGGCCTGATCATCATCCTGTCCGATCTTCTGGATGATCCCGAGCGCATCGCGGGAGCGATCCATCATTTTCGGCACCGGAAGCACGAAGTCCTCGTGTTCCACGTGCTCGATCCGCAGGAGGTCGCCTTTCAGTTCGAGCGGGAAGCGACCTACATCGACCTGGAGAGCGGAGATCGGATCACGACGCGGCCCCAGGAGCTGCGCGGCGATTACCGCAGCCGCGTGCGCGGATGGATGGACCGCATCCGGGAGTTCTGTATCGAGAAGCAGGCCGACTACGTCTCGGTGACGACCGAATTGCCCTACGACCGCGCGCTTCTCGAATATCTCTCCAAGCGGGCCCGCCTGGTCTAAGATCTTCGGGCTGATGTCCTCGTTCTCCTTCCTCAATCCTGGATTTCTCTGGGCGCTCCCGGTTGCGGCGATCCCGATCCTGATTCATTTCCTGAGCAAGCGGAGACTGCCCGAGGTTCGCTTTCCTACCGTGATGTTCCTGCGCGCCCTCGAGCCGCGTGAGATCCGCCGGCTCAAGCTGCGAGAGCTCTTGCTTCTGATCCTGCGCACCCTCGCGATGCTTCTCTTCGTGTGCGCCTTCGCCCGCCCCTCGGTCGAGCCGAAGGGAGCCACGACACGCGCCGCGGCCGCCGTCGCGATCGTGATCGATGACTCGGAGAGCATGGGGGCGATGGACGAGCAGGGCCGGCCGAGGATCGAAAGCGCGCGGGAGCGCGGGCTCGCGCTGGTGGATGCCGCCCGTCCGGGGGATGAGGTCGCGATCACGACGACGACCGGCCCCGACGCGCCGCTCGCGAACCGCGCGGTGGACCGCGTCCGCCTCGAGCGGATGGTGCGGCAGGTCGCGGCGACCTGGTATCCGGCACGGATGGAGGCCGCGTTC
Source organism: Candidatus Eisenbacteria bacterium (assembly GCA_005893275.1). Lineage (NCBI taxonomy): Bacteria > Candidatus Eiseniibacteriota > Candidatus Eiseniibacteriota bacterium. The sequence goes on from VBOW01000071.1 coordinate 4,312, forward strand.
GAGCGGGCGCGGCGGTTTCTTGGAAGAACGACGCTCCGTTCCCGCGAGATCTACGTCATCGGGGATTTCCAGGCGAGCAACTTCACGCGCGGAGCGCGCGACAAGCTCGCGGTGATCTCGCGATCGGGGGCGCGGGTGTACCTCCTGCCGCTCGTTTCGTCGCGCGTTCCGAATCATGCGATCGACGATCTCGATCCGGAGCTCCGCCCGGGCCCCCAAGGGAAGGGGCTCGAGCTCAGGACGCGTGTCGTAAATCACGCGGACGCCCCGAGCGAGCGGCTGGCGATCCGCGCGCGGCGAGGCGACGTCCTGATCGGCGGAGGAGATGTGGCGCTCAGGGCCGAGGAGGCAAGATGGGCGTCCCTGCCGATCGAGTGGGGGGCCGGCGCGGCCACGGGAATCGGCGGCGACCCGGGAGCGAAGGCGCCCATCGTGGTCGAATCGGATGTGGATGCGCTCGCCGCAGACGATCGTTGGTATGCCGTGCTCGGCGCGCCGCGGCGGCTCCGCGTGCTGCGCATCGTGGAATCGCGCGCGGGGGCGCCCGCGTCGCGGTTCACGGCCCTCGCGCTGGATCCCCTCCAAGACGGGAGGGGGGGCTATGCGGTCGAAACAGGAACGCCGGCCTCGCTGCTCGGGATCAGCCCCGGCCGGTGCGACGTCGTGCTCCTCGAGGACATCGCCTCCCTGTCCGGTGACGCGGAGGCGAGGCTGCGGGGATTTCTTCGCGAGGGAGGAGGGCTTGTCGTGGCCCTTGGCCCCCACGCGGACCCCGATTTCTACGGGCACAAGCTCTTTCCCGGCGTGATCGATCTCGCGCTCGAAGGAACCGAGCGGGCCGCGGAGGGGCAGGCCTTCGAGGTGCGCGCGCGGGTGCCCTCGCACCCCATCCTCGAGGGGCTCTCGTTGAGCGTGGGCTCGCCCCTCACGCAGTCGAGGCTCACCGCGCTTCTGCGCGGGCGGGTCACGTCCCCCAGGGCCCAGACCGTGGTCGCCACGACCGGCGGCCTGCCGGTCGTCGTCGCCGCGCCCCAGGTCTCGGTATTTCTCGGCTCGTTCTCCGATGACTGGGGCGATCTGCCCTACTCCGGTGCGTTCGTTCCGCTCGTGCGCGGCCTCGTGGACTACGCCGCGCGGGCCTCCTTCCCCGAGGCGCGCGACCGCGGCCTCGTGGGGCGCCCTCCGGCGGCGCGATTCGAGAACGCCCCGGCAGGCGCCGTCGTCGTGCGTGGCCCCGAGTCCTACCGCTCGCAGGCCGAGGTGGTGTCGGAGGGCTCCGGGTTTCGGGCCGTGGCCGATGCCCCCGCGCCGGCGCCCGGCTTTTACATCTTCGACGCCGGCACGCGGGAAGCGGCGACCGTGGCGGTCAACCCGGACCCGGTTGAAAGCGACCTCAGACCGATATCGCTCGATTCGCTACAATCGGGGGTCGCGGAGACACCCCGGGCGCTCCAGACCTTGGGCTCGCTCAAGAGGCATCTCCGCGACACGCGCCAAGGCCGGGAGCTCTGGCTTCTATTGCTCATGGGGTCCGCCATGTTCCTCGCGGCCGAGCTGGCGCTCGGCAGCGCCCGCACCCTGTCACCGTGATCCAGACGGCGAGCTCGCTCGCGGAGCAGCTCCTTCGCGCCGCCGAGCGTCACCCTGGATTCGACGCGCTCCGCTCCCGGGTCGCCGGTGACGCGGCGGCGGTTCCCGTCCGCGGCGTCGCGGGCAGCGCCGGGGCGCTCCTCCTTGCCGGCCTGACGCGTTCCCTCCCGCGGCCCTTCGCCGTCATCGCTCCGGATCTGGATCGCGCGGAGGCATGGCGGGACGACCTTGAGTTCCTCCTCGGGCCGGATCGGGTGGTCTACCTGCCGCCGCACGACGTCGTGCCGTGGAGCTCCCAGGTCGCGACCGGCCCGGTTCGAGACGATCGCATCACGGCAATGCTCCGGCTCGGCGATCCCCATCCGCCCGTTGCCGTGATTCCGGCCGTCTCGCTCTACCGTCTCGCTCCCTCGCCCGCCTCCATCCGCGCGCGGGCGATAACGCTCGCCGCCGGAGTCGAGATCGCGCCGGAGGTCTTGGCGCGGGGGCTCGTCCTGGGAGGCTACCGGTCGGTAAACGAAGTGGGAGAGGTGGGCGAGGTGAGCCGCCGGGGAGGGCTTCTCGACGTTTTCGCGCCCGGGATGCCCTACCCGGTGCGGATCGAATTCGACGGCGACGCGGTCGCTTCGCTCCGCACGTTCGATGTCTCGACTCAGCGCTCGGTCGCCCCGGTCGAGAGCACGCGCATCGCTTCCGCTCGGGAAATCCTCTTTACCGAGGATCTCGAGGAACGGCTCAAGCCGCTCGAGCGCGGGCGGCTTGCGGGGGACCTCGAGGGCGGCCGCATCCGCGACCTCGTAACGGAGGGGGTCTACTTCGAAGGGGTTGATTGGCTCGCGCCCCATCTCGGAATCCCTCTCGGATCCCTTCTGGAATACCTGGCGCCCGGCACGGCGATCTGGATGGACGAGCCCGAGGCGGCCGGACGCGAGCTGGAGTCGGCGGAGCGCGAAGCGGAACGCCTCGAGGCGGACGCGCGCCGGCGCGCCCCACACCTGCCCGAGCGCGAGGAACTCTTCGACCCGCCGGAACGCTCTATCGCGCGTCTCGCCGGGTTCCATCGCATCGAATCCCGCGTCACGGGCGGGCCGGCGGAGCGCGACCCTGTGATCTCGTTCGACGCGCGCCCGCAGCCGTCCTTCGGCCGAAAGCTCGACCTCCTGCGCGGAGAGCTTCGCAGGCTGGCCGAGCTTGGATACGAGCGGGTCATCGTCTGCGACAATCGCGGCCAGGCGGAACGTCTCGAGGAGATCCTGGGAGACGGCGTCGTCAGCGTTGATGTGGGCTCGATCACGGCGGGGTTTGTGCTCCCTCCGGCGCGGATCGCCGTCTTCACGGACCACGAGATCTTCGCGCGCTACCGGCGACGTCGCGGCCGTCGATCGGGTCCTTCGCGGGCTTCGATCCGCGACTTGATGACGCTCGAGCCCGGGCAGTACGTCGTGCACTTGGACCATGGAATCGGGATCTACCGCGGCCTGAAGCGGATCACGCTCGACGGGCAGGACACCGAATGCATTCATATCGAGTACGCACAGAACGATCGCCTGTTCGTTCCGATCGACCAGCTCGGCATGGTGCAGCGATATTCCGCCGAGGAGGGACGCACGCCGCTCATCTCGCGCCTGGGCGGCACCGCGTGGCAGAGGACGAAGGCGAAAGCTCGCCGCGCGATCCGGGAAATGGCCGAGGAGCTCCTCCGGAACTACGCGGTGCGAAAGGCGCGGGACGGTAGAGCCTTCTCGCCGGACACGCCGTGGCAGCGTGAGCTCGAATCCTCGTTCCCTTATGAAGAGACGCCCGATCAGCTTCGCACCGTCGAAGAGGTGAAGCGGGACATGGAGTCCCCCCGCGCGATGGATCGGCTGGTGTGCGGCGACGTGGGATACGGGAAGACGGAAGTCGCGATCCGGGCGGCGTTCAAAGCGGTCCAGGATGGGACCCAGGTCGCGGTGCTCGTCCCGACGACGGTGCTCGCCCAGCAGCACCTCGTGACCTTCACCGAGCGATTCGCCGATTTTCCGGTCCGGATCGACATGCTGAGCCGGTTCCGCTCTCCCCGCGAACAAAAGCAAATCGTGGAGAAGATCCGCCGCGGAGAAGTCGACATCGTGATCGGAACCCACCGGCTCCTTTCCAAAGACGTCCAGTTCAAGAGTCTCGGCCTCGCGGTGATTGACGAGGAGCAGCGCTTCGGGGTCGCCCAAAAGGAGCGGATCCGGACGTTCGTCGAGAACGTCGACGTGCTCACGCTGACGGCGACGCCGATTCCCCGGACGCTCCACATGAGCCTCCTCGGGGCGAGGGACATGTCGGTCATGAACACGCCGCCCCGGGGTCGTTATCCGATCAAGACCGAGATCGTGGAGATGAGCAAGGACGTGATCCGGGATGGGCTCCTCCGCGAGGCCGATCGCGGCGGGCAGTCGTTCTTTGTGCATAACCGCGTCGAGTCGATCGATCGCGTCGCCCACTATCTCCGGAGCGTCGCGCCGCAGCTTCGCTATGGAGTCGCGCACGGCCAGATGCGGGATGTGGATCTGGAGCGCGTCATGCTCGACTTTCTCGAGCGGCGCACCGACGTGCTCGTCACGACCCTGATCATCGAATCCGGGCTCGACATCCCCTCCGTGAACACGATGCTCATGAACCGGGCGGACACCCTCGGTCTCGCACAGATCTATCAGCTCCGCGGCCGGATCGGCCGCTCGCATCACCAGGCGTTTTGCTACCTGTTGGTCCCCGCCGGCACCGTGCTGAGCGAAGAGGCCGAAAAGCGTCTTCGCGTGATCGCGGAGCACGAGGAGCTGGGCGCGGGGCTCACCATCGCGATGCGGGATCTCGAGATCCGCGGCGCCGGAAACCTCCTGGGGCCCGAGCAGCACGGGTTCATGATCAGCGTGGGGTTCGATCTCTACTGCCGCATGGTGGACGAGGTGGTGCAGGAGCTCCAAGGCAAAGCCCCCGAGCGGCGACCCGAACCTTCCATCACGAGCGACCTGCCGGCGTTCATCCCCGAGGAATACATCGCCGATCCGGACGAGAAGCTCGATGCGTACCGCCGGATGGCCGCGGTCACCGAGCCGGGCGAGCTGGAAGAGATTCGAGCCGAGTTCCGCGATCGGTTCGGACCGCTTCCTCCCGAAGCCGAGCACCTCCTCGAGCTGAAAGGGCTCCGCCTGATCGGCAGAGAAGCGGGCGCGACCCGGTTGCGGGTCGGGAGGGATAGGCTCGAAGTGGACTTGGCCGACGCGCTCAGGCGGGAGCAGATACTCCGATTGGTGGCCTCCACTCCAGCCCGGATCGAATTCGCGGGAGGCGGAACGGGGTCCTTCCGCGTCCGAACGCCTGCCGAGCCGATCTCGCTTGCGACAAACCTCTTGCGGGTGCTGGTGGGCTCTGATAGCGTCACGAACCTGCCTCTTCCAGCCGCTGGAAGTTGAACCGCGAGCGGGAGTTCGGGGTACCAGGGGGAAGCGGTGAGGCGCTGGAAGGTCCGCCGATACGACGAATCCAATGAGAAAACTTAGGCCCATCTTGGCCGTGCTGCTTGCGCTCGCGGCTCCCGCATTCCACGACGCCCGGGGGGCGCAGCCGCCTTCCCTCCAGGGCCCCATCGCGACCATCGGGGATCGTCGGGTCGAGGGGGCCGACATTCAGCGCGCGGCTCTCGTGATGGCCGATGATCCGCTGCGGGCCAGAAAACCCGCCCTATGGCGGAAGAAGCTCCTCGATCTCTGCGTCGATCGAGAGCTCCTCGCGTTGGAAGCGGAGCGAGCCGGGTTCCTCAAGGATTCGGCGGTGATGCACGAAATCGAACGCCAGAGGGCGAACGCCCTCTACGCGGTGATCCGAGATCGAATTCTGATTCCCGAGCTCGAGCCCACGGCCGCGCAACTCGACACGGCCCGCGCGGGGGGCCTGTTCCGGCTGGTCAAGGTGTCCTACATCCTGAGCGTCACGGACCCCAAGACGACCCACCAGGTGTCGATCGCGCTCCGGACCGGGGCAAACTTCGATTCGATGGCGTCGCTCTACAGCATTCATTCCTCCTCTACCCGCGGGGGCGATGTTGGATGGATGTGGACCCGCGAGCTGAATCCCGCCTCCCGGAACGCGCTCAAGACCGCGAAGCCGGGAGACCTTTTGGGGCCCTATCCGAATGACCCGGCGCACGAGTTCTACAAAATCGAAGCCTTCAAAGATCCCGACGATGCCGAAATACGCGAGAGGCTTCTGCTCGATCGGGTCCGAGGGCTCGAGTCGCGCTATCACTCTCAACTTCTCATGCGATACAAGCTCGAGCTCAATCCAACCGCCGTGAGCCCGGTCATCTTCGCGGCGGCCACCGAGCGGGCCGACTCGATCCTGGCATCGCTCGGTCCCGACGGAACCCGGCCGGGTCAGGGGGTGCGGCCGGGCCTTGGGATTCTCGCGCGCTTGGAGGGGGATTCGATCACATACTTGGATATCGCGTTTCCGGACATCTTGCCGCGGGACGAGGACGGAAAGGCGCACATCGAGGACACGCAGAGGCTCACGCTCGTATGCGCGACGGCGGTGCTTCCCCGCCTCATCGCCCGGGACGCGCACGAGCGCGGCATCGATCGCGACCCCGCGGTCGCGCGGGTGCTGCGCCTGATCGGGGAGGAGGTCTCGACGCGGGCGATGGTGACGAAAGCCGTACCGGCTCCGAGCGACCCGGGCGCGATCCGCGCGTACTTCGAGTCCCACGCGGCGAGATATCGGCGACCCCCCGCCCGGCGCGCGCTGGTCGCGATGTTCGGCTCGGAGGATAGCGCGCGGATGTCGTTGCGCGCCTGGAACGGGATCGGATTTGGAGATTCCGCCTTGATCGCGCACGGGCTCCGGGCGCAAGAGCGGGCGACCACGGCCACGCTTCTTCCTCGCTTTTACGCGGAGGTTCCACTCTTCGAGACGGACAAGGACCCCCTGAGCCTGGCGGTTCGGAGCTTGAACGAGGGTCAGATGTCGCCCGTGGTCCAGACGCCGCACGGCTATGCGCTCGCTCTGGTGCTCGGTCGGGAGGCGGCCCGGCCCATGACGTTCTCCGAAGCAGCCGCCGATGCCGCGGTCGACGCCCGGGAGGACCGAGAGGGGGCCTGGGTCGCAAGCCAGTTGGACGGGCTGCGGGCCGCGACGCCCGCCCGGACGGTGCCCGCTCGGCTGGACGCGGTCCGACTCGGGAGCCTGAACCCAGGAGGAAAACGCCGATGAGGCGTGATGGAATCATGCGTATCGCCCGGATCGCGGCCTTCGCGGTTCTTGCGACCGTGGCGCTTCCCGCGATGCGGGACAGCGCGGCCAACGAGAGGATCGCGGCGATCGTCAACAAGGAGGTGATTCTCGAGTCCGACGTGGACGAGCAGCTTCGAACCGCCATAGGGACCCTGCATGCCGATCCGAGCGACTCGGCGGCGGTCGCGAAGCTTCGAAAGGACGTGCTCCAGCAGCTCATCGACGAACAGGTGATTCTGGCGGAGGCGCAGCGGCAGGGCATTACGATCGCGAAAGCCGATCTCGACCAGGCGGTGAAGCAAGCGGTGGAAAACGTTCGCGCGCGGCTTGGAACCGAGCAAAATTTTCAGCGCGCGCTGACGGAGGAGAGGACGACCGAGATTGAGCTGCGTCGGAAGTACGAGCCGGAAGTGAAGAAGCAGCTTCTCGTGATGCGTCTTGTCGGACGCGAGGTCCAGAGCAAAACCACGGTGACCGATGCCGAAGTGAAGGCCTTCTTCACGGCGCGGCGCGACTCTCTGGCAAAGAAACCCGAGCAACTGAAGCTCTCGGCGATCGTGCTCGGGTTCGAACCCGACTCGATTCAGGTGAAACGGCTCCGCGTGCGCGCGGACAGCCTCCGGAACCTCATCGTGGGCAAGGGCCGCCCGTTCGAGGAAATCGCGAAGAAATTCTCGGACGATCCTTCCGGTGTGAGGGGGGGCGACCTGGGCACGTTCGGGCATGGAGAAATGGTGGGGGAGTTCGAGGACGTGGCCTTTGCGCTCAAGCCGATGACCGTGAGCCAGCCCGTCCGCAGCCGGTACGGATGGCACATCATCCAGGTGCTGGAGCATTTCGCCAAGACCGACACGTCGGGGGAAAGGGTCCACGCGCGGCACGTCTTGATTCAGGCGGCGCTCAAGCCGGCCGACGAGGAGCGCGCCCGCAAACGGGCGCTCGCGGTGCGGGATTCCCTTCTCAAGGGGGTCGACTTCGCCGCCATGGCGAAGCGCTACTCCATGGACACCTCGACCAAGGACTCGGGCGGTTTCCTCGGAGAGGTGGCGGTGCCCAACCTTCCTCCGTCATTCCGGGAGCCCCTGACTGGCCTCCGCGAGGGAGAGGTGAGCGTCCCTCTCAAGGGGGAAGCCGGCTACTATGTCTTCAAGCTCCTGGGACGCGTCCCCGAGAGAGAGTATCGGCTCGAAGAAATCAAAGAGGATCTGAAACGGATCGTCCTGGACCAGAAGCTCAAGGATGCGTACGACCGCTGGTTGGACCGGATCCGTAAGAACGTCAACATCGAGGTCAAGGACTGAACTCGAGGAGACCGCACGTACATGGCGGCGCGCCGGCACACGCTCCTCTTCACGATGGGAGATCCCGCGGGGATCGGCCCGGAGATCCTGGTCCGAACGCTCGCGCTCAACGCGCTTCGACGTGAGGCGCGCCTTGTTGCGGTCGGCGATCCCGAGGTGATCGATCGGGCCGCGCGTCACGCGCGCGTCCCGCTGCGATTTCGGCCGATCGCCCCGGATCAGTTCGATCCCCTGGCGCACGGCGCTGCGGCGATCCCGCTCGTCATGTCGACCGCGGGCGTCTGGGGAAACTTCGACCCGGGCATCCCCTCCGCGGAGACGGGGAGCACGGCAGCCCGGGCGATCGAGGTCGCGGCCAAGCTCGCCCTGGAGGGCCGCGCGAGCGGCATCGTGACCGCCCCCATCTCCAAGAAGGCGCTCCACCTGGCCGGGTATCCTTTTCCGGGTCACACGGAGTTCCTCGGCTCGCTGAGCGGCTCGCGCGACACGCGCATGCTTTTCGCAGGCGGCCGCTTCCGAATCGTCCTCGCGACGGTCCACCTGGCGCTGCGACGCGTGCCGGAGGAGCTCGAGCCCGAATCGCTCTCGAGCACGATCCAATATGCGGCCGCCGCGCTCCGCAATTTCCGGTGGGGACCGAAGAAGGCGGTCGCCGTCCTCGCGCTCAACCCGCACGCCGGAGAGGACGGGCTTTTCGGGGACGAGGAGAAGCGCGTGATCCGTCCGGCGATGGAGCGGGCGCGCGCGAACGGCATCCGCACCGAGGGTCCCTTCCCCGCCGATACTTTTTTTGCCCGCCACGCTTTCGCGAACGGCTTCGGGATCACCGTTGCGATGTACCACGACCAGGGTCTGATCGCCGCGAAGATGGACGGGATCGGGGGCTCGGCGAACGTGACTTTGGGTCTTCCGTTCCTCCGCACCTCGGTCGATCACGGCACCGCCTTCGATCGCGCGTGGAAGCGCGGCGCCCGTCGGCCCGATCCCTCCGGGCTCGTCAAAGCCGCGCGTGTCGCGATCGACCTGGCCGCCCGAACCGGCGGCCGCCGATTGGAATGGACATGGCCCTGATCCGCCTCGACCACGTGACCAAGTATTATCGGGACCGCCTCGCTCTGAGCGACGTGTCGCTCTCGTTTGAGCCGAGCGAGTGGGTCTTCATCACGGGGCCGAGCGGCGCCGGGAAATCCACCCTCCTTCGTCTCGTATCCTTGGCGGAGCGGCCGACGCGCGGACGCGTGGAGGCGGAGCCCGGCATGCGACGCACGATCGGAATGCTGGGGCAGGAATTCCGTCTTCTCGCCGACCGAAACGTGTACGAGAACATCGCCATCGCCTGCCGGATCGCGGGGGTCTGGGAGCGCGAGGAGATCCGCGAGCGCGTGACCCCGCTCCTGGATGAGATGGGACTCCGGAGCATGGGGGGGCTTTTCCCGGGCGAGCTCTCCGCGGGGGAAAAACAGCGCGTCGCGCTCGCGCGCGCGCTGGTCCGGCACCCCCGGATTCTCATCGCGGATGAGCCCACGGGGAATCTAGACCCGACGGCCGCGTCGCAGATTTTCTCCCTCATGCGCCAGTACCGGGACCGCGAGACGCTCGTGCTGGTCGCGACCCACGTGGAGGACTGGACCCAGCGTCACCCCGGGCGCGTCATCCGACTCGAGCAAGGGGTCGTGTGCTCCGACGCGGCGGGACCGACCTCCTCCCCTGGCTCACGGCCGGACGCCGCCCCACGACCGGACGTCGCCGGGGGCATCTGATGGGGCCTCTCCGCTACATCGCGACCGAGCTTTGGCGCACGCTCAGCCGCCATCGCACACTCTGCCTCGCCAGCGTTCTTTCGATGTCCTCGATCCTGCTCATCCTCCTTCTCTTCATGATGGTGCTCACCGGCGTCGACGACTACACCAAGCAGCTCGAGTCACGGGAGGAAATCTCGGTTTTCTTGAACGAAGGGCTCGCGCGCCAGGACGTCGACCTGCTCGGCGCGCACCTTCGGCTCCTGGCGGGCGCGGACAGCGTTCGCTTCGTGAGCAAAGACGAGGCATGGGAGCAATTCCGTGCCGACGTGGGAGACGAGGCACTGCTCCAGGCTGTCGGCGGCAATCCCCTGCCCTCTTCGTTCGTGATCCGGCCGAAGCCGGAGTATCGGACGGCGGAGGGGGTGCGATCGATCGCGCGCCAGGCGGAAACGCTCCCGCATGTGGAGGACGTGCGCTACGCGGGAGAATGGGTGCTCCGCGCCGAGCAGGTGACAAGGACGCTGCACCAGATCGGGGCGGTGCTCGGCCTCATCATCCTGATCGGCGTTCTCTTCGTGGTGGGGGCGACGACGCGCCTCGCGATTCAGGCCCGGCTCGATTCGGTCCACCTGATCCGCTCGCTCGGGGGAGGCTTTCTCTTCACCGAGGCCCCCTATCTCGCGGAAGGATTCGTCCTCGCGACGATCTCCTCGACGATCACGATCTTGCTGGCGCGCGCGATCCACGATTCCCTCACCGAAGGGCTCTTCCACCTCCCGATGCCCTCGACGGATATCCTCCTCGGATTCGCGGCGGCGGGCGGCCTCCTCGGGCTTCTCGGAAGCTGGATCGCGGTCGCGACGCTGCCGAGGAAATGGCTCCTCTAGGCCGGCGCCTCGCCGCGGTGGCGCTGGCGATGGGCGTGGTGTGGGGTGTCGCCGTCTTCGCAGCTCCCGAGGCCTTCGCCCAGGGCGTGGCTCCACCCGAGGCCGAGCCGCCCGCCGGGGTCCCGCCCGCCGCGGCGCCCCCCGACACGACGAAGCGGGTGGTCGACGAGACACAGGCCGAGATCGAGAACCAGAAACGGGAGCTGGACGCGCTCGGCCGGGAGCTCGAGGAGCGCCGGGCCAAATCGCAGCAGCTCCGAGGCCGCGAGCGGAATCTGCTCGGCGATCTGAAGGAGAAAGAGGTTCAGCTCTCCCTCACGATCCGTTACATGTCCGCGCTCGAGCGCCGGCGGAGGATCGTCTCGGCGGATCTTGGAGGCGCGACCTCGGAGCTTGCGCGCACGGCGGTTCAGCTCGAAGGGGATCGCCGGCGCCTCGCCTGGCGCCTCCGCGAGATCTACAAGCGCGGGCGAAGCCGCGACCTCGAATACCTTCTCTCGGCGCGGTCCTTTCCGGACCTCGTCAACCGCACCTATTTCCTCGCCAAGATCGCCCGCGAGGACCGAAATCAGCTGATGCTGACGCAGGCGCACCGCGTGGAGGTCCAGGACACGAAGGCACGGCTCGAAGAGCGGCAGCGGGAGCTCGACCGGTTGAAGCGCGAGACCGAACGGCAGCGGCGCGTCCAGAAGCAGCTCACGGAGGAGCGGCGTCAGCTCCTCGTGCAGATCCGGGGGGAGCGGAAGTCGAACGAGCAGGCCGCGGCGGAGCTCGAGCGGGCGAGCAAGCGAATCCAGGCCCTGATCGGGGAGTTGGAGAAGCGACGCCTCGCGTCCGAACGCGGGGCCCCGGGCGGGGTGATGCCCCTCTTCGGCGATTTCTCCAAGAACCGGGGCCGGTTGCCCTGGCCGGTGACCGGCAGGATCGTCGGGGCGTTCGGGTACCAGAAAAATCCTCGCTTCGGCACCTCGACTTATAATAGTGGAATCGACATCGCGGTCCCGTTCGGGACCCCCATCGCGGCCGTTTCCAAGGCGCGCGTCGACTACGTGAGCTGGCTCGACGGGTACGGCAAGTGTGCTATACTAAATCACGGTGGCGGCTTCTACACGCTGTACGCCCATGCCTCCGAAATCCTTGTCGCGGTTGGCAGGGAAGTAGCCGCGGGGGAGGTCATTGGCCGGGTCGGGGATACCGGCTCCACCATCGGGACGGCCCTCCATTTCGAGATCCGGCAGGGGAAGACGGCGCTTAATCCCCTCGACTGGTTCCGTTGAGATCGAACCATGGCTGCTGAGACTCTCCGCGGCCAGGATGAAGCGTTAACGCTTCTCCGCGCCGCGTTGCAATCCGGTCACATCGGGCACGCCTATCTCTTCCACGGCCCGTCCGGCGTCGGAAAGACGCGGGCGGCGCTCTATTTCGCGCGGGCGCTGCTCTGCGAATCGAAGGGCGAGGACGGCTCTCCGTGCGGCACCTGTGACGCCTGCCACGCCGTCCTCGGGCTCAGACACCCCGATCTCCAGCTTCTTGTGCCGCTTCCGACCTTTTCCTCCGAGGGAAGAACCGAGCGCCAGGCGGAGGAGGCCCGCTCCGAAGCCCGCGCCGCGATCCTCTCCCGGATGGCGACCGACCCGTACTTCCTGCCGATTTTCGCCAAGCCGGGCGTTCATTCGGTGGAGGATTTGGCGCGCGCCAAGCAGTTCCTTTCGCTGACCGCCCGGCGAGAGGAGGGCGCCAAGGTGCTCATCCTGAAACGCGCGGAGGCGATGACGCCGCCGGCGGCGCACGCTTTCTTGAAAATCCTCGAGGAACCCCAGCCCAACCGGGTGCTCATCCTGGGCGCACGCCAGGTGCGCGCGCTCCTGCCGACCATCCAGTCGCGCTGTCTGCATGTGCGCTTCCGCCCGCTCTCGACCGAGACCATCGCGGAGGTGCTCGTGGAACAGAGGGGCATATCCAAGCCCGTGGCCCGTCTCGCGGCCGCCACCGCCGAAGGAAGCCTCGGCCGCGCGCTGCAACACTTCGAGCCTCCCCTCGACGGCACCGGGAAAGCGGTCCTCGATGAGGGGGAGTTCTCGAGACTCAGGGCGCTGGCGCTCGATCTTTTCGTCCACCCCAGAGAGCCCGCCATCTTGGGCCCGCTCCGCAGGGGCCGCCTCGATCGTGACCGCCCGCGATTTCTTGCGGCGGTCTCGCTCGCGCTCCACTATTACCGCGATGTGCTGCGCTGTCAGATCATGGGAGAGCGAGCCGATCTCGAGAACGAGGACCTCCGCCGCCAGGTCGTGGCGGACGCGCGCGCGATCGCCGCGGGATCGCTGACGCAGAGGGTGCGCGTGCTCGAGGAAATCGCCGAGGCGGTCCAGTCCAACGTCACCATCCCCTACGCGGTCGCGTCGGCCCAGTATCGCATGGCGCCGGGTCGGACATGATCGATTCGAGAGGAACCCCGCAGCGCGGGGATCACGCTATGAACGAGCTGATCGAGGTCATTTTCAAAGGACGCCGGCGGGAGTACTTCACGAATCCGCGTGAGATTCCGGTTCAAGAAGGGGACTGGGTCATCGTTCAGGCGGACCGCGGGGTCGATCTGGGGAAGGTCCACCACACGAGCGAGTGGGTGAAGCGCGATGACGCGCCCGCGAAGCTCCGGGAGCTGCTCCGCCCGGCTCAGCCGGAGGATCTCGAGGCGTCCGAGCGGAACCGCGCGAAGGAGACCCGCGCGTTCGAGACGGCGAAGGAGCGGATCATCCACCGCGACGTCGACATGAAGCTCGTGGACGTCGAGTACCAATTCGACGGGAACCGAATCACCTTCTTCTTCACGGCCGAGAAGCGCGTCGACTTCCGCGATCTCGTGAAAGATCTCGCCTCGATCTTTCGCACGCGGATCGAGCTGCGCCAGATCGGCGTGCGCGACGAGGCGGGCCGGATCGGTGGCGTCGGAACGTGCGGGCGGGAGCTGTGCTGCGCGACCTGGCTCCGCCAGTTCGAGCCGATCACGCTCAAGATGGCGAAGGACCAGGGACTCTCGCCGAGTCCTTCCAAGATCTCCGGCGCATGCGGCCGCTTGAAATGCTGCCTGCGCTATGAGCTCGATTTCTACAAGGAGGCGGCCCGCGAATTTCCGAAGATCGGGAGCAAGCTGGTTCTCGCGGGTGTCGAGCAGGAAGTCTCCCGCGTCGACATCTTCCGGCGCACGCTCTTGCTCTTGGATGAAAGCGGGCACGAGACCCCGCTCGCGCTCTCCGAGCTTCCCGCCGGCACGAGGGTCGTCGGGCCGACGCGCGACAGGCGGCGCGGCTGCGACAAGACGAGATGCGGGGCCCGCGGCACGAAACCCGGGGACGGAGAGAGCGTCAAAGGAGCCAAGCTTCAGTTTCCCATTTCGGAAAATTGATGGCGAAGTTCTACATCACCACCGCGATCGATTACGTCAACAACCCTCCCCACTTAGGCACCGCCTACGAGAAGATCGCGGCCGATACCATCGCGCGGTACAAGCGGATGGCCGGGTTCGATACGCGCTTCCTCATGGGAAACGACGAGCACTCGATCAACGTCGAGAAGGCCGCGCGCGAGAGGGGGATGGAGCCCAAGGAATATTGCGACCGGATGGCCGAAGTGTTCCAGGCGGTCTGGAAGCGGCTCGACATCTCCTACGACGACTTCATCCGGACCACGGAGCCCCGCCACGTCCGAGGCGTGCAGGCTCTCTTTCGCGCGATCTCAGCTGCCGGAGACGTCTACAAGGGAAAATACGAGGGCCACTACTGCATCAGCTGCGAGCGCTTCTATCCGGAGAAGGATCTCGTGGACGGGAAATGCCCCATCCACAAGACCGTGCCGCAGTGGGTGAGCGAGGAGAACTACTTCTTTCGTTTGTCCGCATACGGGCCGAAGCTTCTCGAGCATTACCGCGCCAATCCCGAGTTCATCGTCCCTGAAACGCGCCGGAACGAAATCGTGAACGTCGTCGAGAGCGGTCTCGAGGACATCTCGGTCTCGCGCGCGTCGATCGCGTGGGGGATTCCCTTCCCGAACGATCCGTCTCACACGGTCTACGTCTGGTTCGACGCGCTCATCAATTACATCACGGGAGTCGGCTACCCGGATACGAACGGCGACTACTCGCGCTATTGGCCCGCGGATCTCCACGTGATCGGTAAGGACATCACGCGGTTTCACTGCGTGATTTGGCCGGCGATGCTTCTGAGCGCCAAGCTCCCGCTCCCCAAGACGGTGCTCGGCCACGGATGGGTGCAGTTTCAGGGGGAGAAGCTCTCGAAATCGCTGGGGAACATCGTGAACCCGCTCGAGATCGTGGATCGGTGGGGCGCCGACGCGCTCCGTTATTACGTGCTCAAGGAAGTTCCGCTTTTCCGCGACGGCGATTTCACCTGGGAGCTTTTCATCGACCGATACAATGCCGACCTCGCGAACGACTGGGGGAATCTCTTCACGCGCACGGTGTCTATGGTCCATCGCTACCGCGGTGGCCGGGTCGCCGCGGCCGGCCCGATCGAAGGCCTGGGCGACACGATCGCGTCCGCGGTTCGGGATTACATCGAGGCGATGGAGCGGTACGAAATCGAGAAAGGGATCGAGGCGGTCTGGTCGGTCATCCGCCGCGCGAATCGTCTGGTCGAGGAGAAGGCGCCCTGGAATCTGGCGAAAGATCCTGGCCGCGCGGCCGAGCTGGACGCGCTGCTCGCGACGCTCGTGACCGCGCTCCAGCACGCGGCGCTTCTTCTCTATCCGGTCATGCCCGCCAAGGCACGCGAGGTGTGGGCGACGCTGAGGCTCACGCCCTCGATCGAGAAGGTTCGGCTGCCCGCCGCGGGGGCACTGCTCCCCGCCCCCGCATCCGGTGAGCCGCTCGGTCCCTCGAAGCCCCTCTTCCCCCGGATCGAGCGTTGATCGACTCCCACGCGCACCTGGGACGGCCCGAGTTCGATTCGGACCGCGAGGAGGTGCTCTCACGGGCGGTTTCCGCCGGCGTGTCGTTTGTGGTCGAGGCGGGTACCGACGCCGAGTCGAGCCGGCGCGCGGTCGACCTTTCGCGAAGGCATCCCCACGTGCGCGCCGCGGTCGGGATGCACCCCTGCGATGTTCGCGAGGGCCGCGAGGCGGAGATGAAGGAGATCGAGGCGCTCGCGCGCGAGCCGGAGGTCGTCGCAATCGGCGAGACCGGGCTCGACTTCCACTGGAAGGAAAACGCGCCGCCCGACGTTCAAGAAAGGTTCCTGCGGCGGCACATCGCGATCTCGCGGGAGACGGGAAAGCCGCTCGTGCTCCACCACCGCAAGGCCGCCGAGAGGGTCGCGGAGATTCTCGAGGAAGAGGGCTCGCTACCCGCCGGGGGGAGCTTCCACTGCTTCGCGGGGGACCTCAAGCTCGCCCGTCGCGTGCTCGCGATGGGGTTCAAGATCGGAGTGGGAGGCTCGTCGACATTCAA
Organism: Candidatus Eisenbacteria bacterium; assembly: GCA_005893275.1. Lineage (NCBI taxonomy): Bacteria > Candidatus Eiseniibacteriota > Candidatus Eiseniibacteriota bacterium. The sequence continues at coordinate 20,552 of VBOW01000071.1, forward strand.
GAAGAGCCCCCTGCCGGCGATTCTCCGCGAGCTCGACCTGGCCGACGTCGTGCTCGAAACCGATTCCCCCTATCTCGCTCCCATGCCTCATCGGGGCAAGCGAAACGAGCCCGCCTACCTCGCTCTGGTCCTCGACCAGCTTGCGGGGTCGCTCGGGGTCGCGCCGGGGGCGCTCGAGGAAGCCACCGACGCGGCCTCGCGAAGCCTCTTCCGTCTCTAGGGCCGGCCGAAGGGGGGCGGGCCGGCGCGGTGCGCCGCCGAGCGCTAGCTCCGCCACGTCCGGCGTGCCCGCGAGGCTCCGCGATCTGGGCGTGCGCCCGAGCAAGCGGCTGGGGCAGAATTTCTTGTGCGACCCGCGGGTCGCCCGGCGGATCGCCGATTGGATCGAAGATCCGCTCGAGCCGATCGTCGAGATCGGCCCGGGGTTGGGCGCGCTTTCAATCGAATTGGCCTCTACTGGCCGCCCTTTCGTCGCGGTAGAATTGGACTTCCGCCTGGCAGAGCACATGGAAGAGGAGCTTCGCCCCTTCCCCAAGGCGCGCGTCGTCCGGGGCGACATCCTGGACCGCCCGGTCGGCGCGCTCATTCCCGAGGCGGGACAGGTGACCGTGGTCGGGAATCTCCCTTATTCGATCACGACGCCCGCGCTCGAGTGGATCCTCGGGCAGAAGGAGCGCGTCGGAAGGGCGCTCCTCATGGTGCAGCGCGAATTCGCGGAGCGCCTCACGGCCAAGCCGGGTTCGAAGGAGTACGGTTCCATCAGCGTGTTCGTCGGCCTGAACGCCCACATCAAGAGATGCTTCCGTGTCTCGCCCGGCGCGTTCTATCCCCGCCCCGAAGTGGACTCCACGGTGCTCGAGGTCACGCCGCGTCCCTATCCCGGCACGAGCGCCGAGGAGCGCGAAGCCGCGTCGCGGATGGCCCGGGCCGCGATGGGGGCGCGGCGCAAGACCCTCGCGAACGCGCTCGCGCGCGGGCTGGGGCTGGCGGCGGGCGAGGCACGCGCGCTTCTCGAGGAGGCGAGGCTCGATCCGGACCGGCGCGGCGAGACGCTCTCGATCCCGGAATTCGCGGCACTCGCCAGGGCGTGGATCGGCCGGGGCCGGCCGGGAGGTGATGGATGAGCGCGTGCGGAATCGGCGAGCGGATGCGGCGCTCCGGCGCCTGGCTCGTATCGCTCACGGCGGGCACCCTGCTTGCGTTCTCGATCCCGAACGGGGCGGCGACCGCGCATGGTGCACCGGGGGGCCCGGACTCTACGCTGGTGCAGTCAAGCCCGTCGCCGGTCGCGTATGAGACTTCCTACAACCGCGATATCTCGAGCGGAACCTGGACGCAGACACTCTTGTACGGTCTCAGCCGCGGACGGATGTCGTTGAGTGCGAGCGGCAGCAACAGCACCATCGATTTCCCCCGCAGCGCCGGGCTGGGCGGCCAGAACGGCGCGATCACCGGGGCCCTGAGTTTTCGTGCGCAGCGGAGCTTGGTCTTCACCCTGAACGGCACGTTCAACCGGGTAGTATCCACCGACCTCGTCTCCGAGACGAGCCAGAGGCAGAACAGGCTCAAGGTCAGCGGCCAATACAACATCAATCCGTGGCGGTCGATGAGCCTGCAAGGGGTTGTCTCGAGCGAGCTCCAGCGAGATCACGGGCTAACGGTGCGCCCGCTGGGGCAGGAACGGCTCCGCCTCCTCACCCGCTACAACGCGGCGGGAGACTCGGTGGGGGTCGACTCGATCTTCGTGCACGACCAGCGGGACTCCACCTATATGTCCGGCCGCCAAGACGGAGCCAGCGTGCAAATGGTGTGGAGTCCTAAGACCTGGTTTCAGGTGACGACCGACGCTTCGGGGACCCGCGTCCACCCTAGGACAACGAGCCACCTTCGGGACTTCGCCCGCGCGCTCGACGGATCTCCGGTGGAGGTGCTCGACCGGTCCCGATTCGAGAGCCCGAACGAGAGTGAGACATACCAGACGAAACTCTCCTATGGCGGAATCCATCGCGTGCTGGCTTGGGCGAATGTGCGGGAAGTCCATAACACCCAGCAATATTTCGACAAGAGCCTGCGCGGTCAGGAGCAGCTTTCCATCGATCAGCGTGGCGGGCTTCTCCACGCGGAGTTCGCCCCGATGGTTGGCGCCCAGATCGCGGTGGAGGGCTCAATGAATCGCTCGTTGAGCGAATATGCCCTTCGGGCGAACCGGTCGAGCCTCGTAACTTCTCAAACCATGCAAACCTCATTCAACTTCTCTCCTTCCAGCGGATCGCGGGCGAGCGCCGTGCTCAACCTGGATCGCAAGAAGAATGAGCGGCAGGCGACCGGCAATGGGCTCAACATCTCCCGATTCCTGCAGGTCAACGGTGCCTACAGACTCTCCCCGCGTCTCGCCCTGGATGCGGCTGGGACGGTGTCGCTCTTTTCTTCTCAATATGTGGATTCGACCCTCGACCAGGACAACCTTCGCACGTACGTGAACATCGGTGGCGGCTACGTCGTCTCGGCGCGCTGCAGCACGACGGTTCATTTCTCCACGACTCAAGGCCACGCCATCGCGATTGATCGGTCCCGGTCCGGAAACAACAACATTCAAAGCACGTATCAGATGGACGCCTCGCTCAGGCTCGGCGTGAGCCCAACGCTGACCATTGCCCAAGGCTATCTCCTGAACGTCGTATATCAGATCTACGATGACTCGCAGGCCGAGTCTCGAAACGTGCTCAGTCGGATCCGCCGCATAGACACCACCGTGACCGATTCGATCTTCCGCGTCGCGACAATTCAGATGACCCACAACTTCCTGTTCCGCGACAGCGGCTCGTTCACCAGGCCCATCGGCGGCGGAACTCGCGAATACAACGTGGGAAGCGAAACGTACCAACAAACCCTGGGAGCCACGCTCGGAATCATGCCTATGGCCGGGGTGCAACTTTTCGTGACCCAAAGCCTCGGCAACACGAAGTCCCACTTTCCGGCGACAAATACCGGGACCGTGGACAACCGGTGGAATCTGGCAGTCGGTGCGACGGTGGAGCGGACGCTGATGGGAGGCGCGGCCCTGAGGGGGTCGGCACAGCACATCGGGGCTTACACTGAACAGCGGAATCCGGGCGATCCGCTGAACGAACAAGACGACTGGATCGCCGGCGTCACGTTCCACAAGGACTTCTGATGAGGCGCGCCACAGCGGTGCGCGCGACGGTCCTGGCTCTGGCGCTGATGTCGCCTCAGATGCTCGCCTGCGGCCTCTTCAAGCCGCGCGATGTTCGTCCCGGCGGCGGGGCCGGCGTGGTGTGCCTCACGCCCAACACGCCGGACGACGTCGTTTCCAACGTGCTCGCGAATTACGCCTCTTCCGTCGGCCTGGATTGCTATACCGCCATGCTGGACACGGCATTCGCTTTTCACCCCGACGATGCGGACTCCATCGCGGCGGCCGACACAGTATACGCAAACTGGACGCGGACCGTCGAATCGAATGTTGCGTCGCTCCTTGCGGGGAATGCCACCTTTCACAAGACGTTCTTCGACTCCATGTACGCGACGACAGTAATATCTCCTGGCCCTCCACGCACGGAGGTGCGCTACTACGCCTATCATCTAATCATCCATGCCTCGCAGGCGGCTCCGGACACGCTCTTCAGCGGCCGCGCCGATCTCACGATTGTCCAGGGTTCCGACGCCCAGTGGCACATCGTGAACTGGCAGGACAGGCGGGACACGTCCGGCGCAAGGACGTGGGGGTACTTGAGGCGCCTCTATCGATTCTGACTCCAAGCCGCGGAGGTCTCGGGGCGCGCGATTTGGAACCGCTGACCTCCATCAGGGTTGATTCCAGCAGGGTTGATTCCAGAGTCCATTTCAGGTAGGATCAATTGTAGGCGACCAGCCAAACGAGGCACACGCGATCCTGTCCGCTATCCGCGACACCATCTCCCTTCGGTGCTGTAACGTAACGCGATGCAGCCAGCTGGCAGTAGCGTTGGTGTTCTTGAGTGTGCTCTTCTCGGGGTGCATCTTCAGCCCCATCAAAGGCAAAGGCGGTGGCCCGCCTCCCCCCCCGATTTACAAGCCGCCTACAAGTCCTGAGTGGGTGCTGGGAAACCTCGCCACCGCATACCAACATCGGGACCCGGCGGCATACGACACGCTCTTCGACCTGAACTATACCGGCATGACCATTGACCAGAGCAATCCCGATTCGGTCAAGAGCTATAATTTCACGAAGGCGGATGAGGTCGAGCACATCTGGGGGCTCTACCGCAGCACCGCAGTTGTCCAGTTGGAGCTCACCCCTAGGCTGATTCGCTACACCGATCTTGGGGATCCGCCTGGGTGGACCGTAATCCAGAACCCTATAGACAAGCTGTTAATCTCCGACAATCCTGACTCCTACACGATCACGCGGGATAAGGAGACGATTGAGTTCCACTTCAAGCCCAAGACCCCCGATCCCAGCTCACCCACCGACACGACGTGGACCATTGGGCGCTGGACGGAAATCCGCTGACTCGCCCCGCCCCCCTTCCTTGACACCCCCGGACCCCCGCACCTAGAATCCGCCCGGCAGGCAGCACCGCGTTCACCGCCGTTACCGACCGAAAACCTTGGCTCGCAAGAAACGCGGTCCCCCGCGCAAAAGTCGCCGCGCGCCCTCGCGCGGGCTCCTCATCGGCATCGTCGTGGTGCTCACAGGGGTCACGGTGCTCCTTGCGCGTACCCATGCCCCGATCCCGCGTATCCGCCCGACACCGCCTCGGACCGAGGACGCAGGCGCGAAGCCGCTCATCGTTGACTCCGATTGGGACCGTTTCCGTCTCAGGATCGAATCCGAATACCTGCGCAACGTCCGGGGCGGAGACCGCGCGGGGCTCCTTCGTCTGACGAGCCGCACGCTCCGGGGTGCCCTCGAGGAAATCGGCATCGACAAAAGCCGGATCGAGGAGCGCACAGCCGCGCCTGCCGCCGCAACCACCGACGACAATGCAGCCGGAGCTTCGCTCGGCCCAAGCCGCGCGCCGATTCAATGGCACATCCAGGTGCCGCGCCGCGCCTCGTTGTATAAGATCAACGACGCGCTCACCCAGGCGATGCTGCTTCTCGGCGGCAACGTCATCCGGGGCGTGGAGAGACCGGGGCCGCTCGCGGGTGTGCTCCTGGATCTCCGTCTTGGGTTCGGCAAGCAGGTCACACATTCGATCGTGGTCGAGCCGAGCGAGGCGGTGGCGGACCGGGGTGCCCAGATCGCGCTCATCGTGACCGACCTCGACCAAAGCCCGGTCGCGGTCTATCGTTCGTTTCTCAAGAGCCCGGTCCTGTTCTCCGTGGCGCTCCGGCCCGATAAGCCCGAGGCCGCGCGGATAGGCCGGGAGGTGCGCCTCGAAAACCACGAAGTCCTCTTGCACCTGCCGATGGAACCCAAGGGCTACCCCCGCGTCGATCCGGGCAAGGATGCGATCCTTCTCGATCTTTCCCGCATCGAGATCGAGGACCGGATCACGCGATGCCTGTCCGAGGTCGGCCCGGTGCAGGCCGTCGTGAGCAGGCTCGGGAGCGCCGCGCTCAACGACCCGGACGTCGTACGGGCGGTCCTGGACGAATTGAAGCGGCGCGATCTCCCCTTCATTGACGCGCACGTCTCGGGGCCCAGCATGGTGGAGGAAATCGGGGAGGAAACTGGAGCGCGCACGCTCACCGTCGCGGCGACCCTTGACGGCGACCGCGCGGCGGCATCCGCGGTGCGGGATCGGATCAAGGAGATCGTTGCGTCCGCCGTGCAGCACGGCTCGATCGTCGTCGTGGTGAGACCGAGCACGCTCGTGCTCGATATCCTGCAATCCGAGCTGCCGCGGATCAAAGCCCAAGGCGTGGAGCTGGTGCCGATCTCGCGGGTGGCGCTCTGAGGCGCGGCGACCCATGACGCTCCATCGCGCGATCCTCCCGGCATGACGACCGAGCTGAGCGTCAACGTCGACCACGTCGCCACGCTTCGCCAGGCCCGCGGCGGAGGCGAGCCGGATCCTGTCGAAGCCGCGGTGCAAGCCCTCGACGCGGGCGCTTCGGGCGTCACCGTCCATCTTCGGGAAGACCGGCGTCACATCCAGGACGATGACGTGGCCCGTTTGCGAGCGCTCCGCCGGGGAATCCTGAACCTCGAGATGGCTCTCACCGAGGAGATGGTGGGAATCGCGGTTGCGCTGAGGCCCGACCGCGCCACGCTCGTTCCCGAGCGGCGGCAGGAGCTGACCACAGAGGGCGGCCTCGATCTCAACCGCGATCCGGCCCGGGTTCGCGAAGGCTGCGCGCGGCTCAAGCAGGCGGGGATCACCGTGAGCCTCTTTCTCGATCCCGATCCCAAGACGATCCATGCGGCGCAGGGCATGGGCGCCGTCATCGTCGAGATTCACACCGGCGCCTACGCGAACGCCTGGGGAACGGCGGCCGCCGAGCGCGAGCTCGCGCGAATCCGGGCCGCGGCGCTCGAATTGGAGAGACTCAAGATCGAGCCGCACGCCGGGCATGGGCTCAACGTGAAAAACGTCGGGCCGCTCCTCAAGATCTACCCCTTTCCTGAAATGAGCATCGGGCACTCGATCATCGCGCGCGCGGTCTTCGTGGGCATGGCCCAGGCTGTTCGCGAGATGATGGAATCGCTCCGGCGCGCCTAGCCTTGCCGCAGCCCCGGTCGCGGCCCCGCGATCCCAGCCCCCGCGTTACTCCGAAGTCAGGAAGCCGTAACACCCCCGTTACAACCCCAACCTACTCTTTCTCCTGAGCAACAGGGGCCGCTCCCGAGATGGAGGGAGCGGGATGATCACCGAGACAGGAGAGGAGAGGGAATGAGAGGACGCGAACTGATCGTGGCGGCGGTGGTGACGTTTCTGATTCCGTTGGGAGCGCGGGCTCAGGAGCCTCCGCGAGCCGTTCCCCAAAGCCTGACACAAGGGGCCTCGCAGACCGTGGCTCTCGCTGATTCGCAGGCGGTTCCGCAGAACACCCCGCCCACCGGAGCCCCGGTGGTCCCGGAGGGGGTTCCTCTGACGCCGCCGCCCATCCCGGTTCAGCAAACGGAACCCGACTTCCCCCGTGGCCGGATCAGCGGCTACATGTTCGGGGACGCCTACTACAACGCGGGCGGGGATCCGGTTCACACCTATTCCGGCTCCACCGATCTGGGCAAGGTCAACGTCGACGGAAACGGACCCATCACAAAAGACCTGAACGGGATCCAGCTCCGCCGCGTTTACTTCCAGCTCGACAACGACCTCTCGATCAAGTTCTCCACGCGATTCCGGCTCGAGGTGGATAGCAAATCACTCACATCGGACGGGAAGCTCGGGGTCTTCGTCAAGGCGGCCTACCTCCAGGTCAAGAATCTTGTCCCGCGAGGCAACTTCTTCTTCGGGGAGATCTCGACCCCCACATTCGAGAACTCCGAAGAATTCTGGCAGTACCGCTCGATCGAGAAGACGATCGCCGACTTCCGCGGCATCTCGCCCTCCGCCGACGTTGGGGTCGAGATGAAAGGGTTCGCGGACGCCGCGCACAAGATCGGCTACTCGGCGATGGTGGGGAACGGCCAGGGGCAGAAGCCCGAGAACAACCGGTACAAGCGGTTTTACTTCAGCCTGCCCCTGAGCCTGATCCGCGACCTCAAGCTGGAGCCGTACGTGGACTATGAGGCGGGCGTCGCGGGGGCCGACAAGGCGCTCTACAAGCTCTTCGCCGGCTACGAGCTGAAGCGGGGCGCGATCGGCGCCGAGATCGTCGACCAGATCCTCCACTCCTCGACCGGTCCCAACACCGAGCCGCTCGGCTTCTCCGTTTTCGGCCGGATGAGCGCGTCGCCCATGGTTGCAGCCTACGCCCGCTACGACCGGTGGCAGGCCAACACGCGGGCAGCCAACCGGGTCGATTCGGATCTCTATATCGCGGGGCTCGATTGGCAGCCTTACAAAGACGTCCACGTGATGCCGAACGTGGAGGCGACCCAATACCGCGCGCGAGGAACCGCAATCGCCCCCGCGCACCACGACGTGCAGGGCCGGCTCACCTTCTATTACAGATTCAGCAAACCTTGACGGCCGTCCCTAAGACCCAAAGGAGGATCCACGTGAATATCGACCGAAAGACTCTCTGGCTGACCCTCTTCGCGCTGGCGGTGGCCGGCTCGCCGCTCGGCTCCTTCGTGCCGGCGGTTCAAGCTTCGACGGCCTCGGTCGCTCTCACGGGCGCCGGCGCGACATTCCCGTATCCGATCTACTCGAAGTGGTTCGACATGTATCACGAAAAGACCGGGATCCAGATCAACTACCAATCGATCGGGAGCGGCGGCGGGATCCAGCAGGTCAAGGCGGGCACCGTCGATTTCGGCGCCAGTGACGCCGCGCTCTCGGACGCCCGCTTGAAGGAGATGCCGCGGAAAATCCTACATGTCCCCACCGTGGGGGGAGCGGTCGTGATGGCGTACAACCTGCCCTCGCTCAAGCAGCCGCTCCAGCTCACGCCGGACGCCATCGCGGGCATCTACATGGGGAAGATCACCACGTGGAACGACAAGCGTATCGCGGCCTCGAATCCGGACGTCGCCCTTCCGGCGGCGCCGATTCTCCCCGTGCATCGCTCGGACGGGAGCGGAACCACGAACATCTTCACGACCTACCTGTCCGCGGTGAGCGCGCCGTGGAAGGAGCTCGTGGGCGCGAACACGTCGGTGAGCTGGCCGGTCGGAATCGGCGGCAAGGGAAATGAGGGGGTATCCGGGCTGATTCGTCAGACGCAGGGCTCGATCGGATACATCGAGCTCGCCTACGCGAAGCAGAATCGTCTTCCGGTGGCGCACGTGCGGAACAGGAGCGGAACCTTTGTCGAGCCCACGCTCGCCTCGACCACGGCCGCGGCGGAAGGCGCGTCGGCGCTCCTCGCGAAAGACGTCCGCACCCCCATCGTGAATTCCCCCGCGCCGGACGCGTACCCGATCTGCGGGCTCACGTTCCTTCTCGTCTACCAGGATCAGAAGGATCCGGTGAAGGGGCGTGCGCTCGCCGAGTTCATCGATTGGGCGATCCACGAAGGTCAGGAGGTGGCGGCGTCGCTCGACTACGCCAGACTGCCGGCCGCCGTGGTGAAAGTGAACGAGACAACGCTGCGCAAGCTCACCGTCGCCGGGAAGCCTCTGCTCGCCGACCGGTGAAATCCGCCCGCATCACGGCCGACGGCGTCTACCGCGCCACCCTGGGCGGCGCGGCAGCCCTCGTTTTTGTGGTCGTCGCGCTCATCGTCTTCGAGACGGCCAGGGGCGCGGGGCTCTCGATCAAGACATTCGGGCTCGGGTTTCTCACGGGCACCGCGTGGGACCCGGTGTCCGAGAAATTCGGCGCGCTTCCGTATGTCTA